>CAZQYB010000161.1:0-5349 GCA_964597535.1 uncultured Pirellulales bacterium
CATTGTAAGATAATACTGAAATATCTGTCGGATACGATTTTCTGTATATCGCTGACTCCATATTAAAATCGTCCCCTAACCAGGCTGCTGTCTTATAAACCGGCATTTAGGAATTTTGCGATTTGGTCTATGGTTTTTCGGGTTGCGCCCTGGTTTTTTCTGATTACCTCGCGGCCGTTTTGGGCAATTCGTTTGGCGAAGTCCGGCTCAGTAAGACACTTCCGCATTGTTTCCAAAAGCTGGTTTCTGTCTTCAACCATAATTGCGCCCTCACCTTTAAGAAGTACGTCTACGGTTTGCTTGAAATTCGAGGCGTGTGGGCCGAATATAGTGCACTTGCCCAGAGCAGCCGCTTCCATCATATCAGAGCCGCCCATCGGCACAAGCGACCGGCCAACGAAAATAATAGTCGCAAGCGAATAGAATTTCCGCAAATCGCCCATAGTATCACCAAGAATAACAGACGATTTGTCAGACTTGCGCTCATCGGTATTCTTAACGGCGCTGTAGCGGACAAAATCGAAGCCGGCGTCGCCTATGACCTGGGCAACCTCGTCAAATCTTTCGGGCTTTCTGGGCACTATCACAAGCCGCAGGTCGCTGAACTGTTCCAACTCCGTCAAATCTTTGAAAACGTTGAGGATGATTTTTTCTTCTCCCGGGCCGGTGCCGCCTGCAACCCACAATCTCCCGTCGCCGATATTAAGTTGTGCGGCCAAGGCATCAGCACCGTCGATTCGGTCCGTGATTTGAGCGGTGTCATATTTTAGCGAACCCGTAACAATTACTCTTTCGTCCGAGACACCAATTCCTCTAAAACGCTGAGCGTACTCATCTGTCTGGGCAAGAACAAGACTGACGTTTTGGAATATTTTTTTGGCGATGGGCTTTATTTTGCTGTACCTGGAAAAACTTTTGTCACTCATTCTGCCGTTGATTACCACGACCGGGACACCGAGCCGCCGAGCTATTTGAACAAGATTGGGCCAAACTTCCAATTCCATCAGCAGACAGATAGACGGCTGGATATTGCGGAAGGCGCGCTGCATTATCCAAGAGAAATCGAATGGAAAGTAAATAACCGTATGCTTAGCTCCGAAAAGAGTGTTCGCGCGTGCAAAGCCGGTGTCGGTGGTGGCGCTGATTACGATTTCAAAATCGCCGAATCTATTCTCAAGCCCTTCAACGAGGGTTTTAGCTGCATTAACCTCGCCGACACTTACGGCGTGGAGCCAGATACACTTTTTCGCAGGATATTTCCGAGTGATATTGCCAAGACGCTGGGCCCATCCGGTCCGATAGCGTTTGTGCCTGAAGACCCGATATACAACCACCGGACTTATAGCAGCGGCAGCCAGCAAATACACAAAATCAATTATTATTTTCATAAGCACACTTCCATCACAACGACAATCGCATAATGATAATTTTAAGCGGTGTTTGTGTCAAACAAATGCTCGGCGTCCTACGTGATTGCTGTAAAATGAGAGCTGCTGAACAAGGTTAAGGTATGCTTTCCAGCCAGTGTTCAGACAGGATGGCGAAGTCGAGAAAGTCGATTTTTCCATCGGGATTCTGGAGAGGTGCCAGGTCTGCATTTAAGTTCCAGTTGTCACTTCTGGGGTTGAAGACGGCCAGCCAGGCGTCGGAAAGAGCCGCCAAGTCGCTATAATTGACGAGGCACTGGTAGCAGTCACCGGCGATGTCACCCGTGATGCTGCAGGCGGATTCGAATTCGAGTCTTGGGGTGTAGCCCTGCCCCATCATACCTCCTCCCTTGAAGACAAAGTTCAGGTCAACGAAAAGGTTCATGCCGATGATGCCGTTGAGGTTTCCGCCTTCGGGCGCTGGGACATCGAGCATAACCACCGGTACATTGGTGTACTCGAGCCATTGGCCGGTAGCGGCAATATCGAGCGAATCGAGAAAAAATCCTGGCGCTATGGCAACCTGGCCCGTGACGTCCATAATGTCGACGGTGAAGTCCGGATTTTCGGTGTCAAGCTTAAGGCCGGCAGCGATAATTTGGCTGATGACGGTGACCTGGGCACCGGTGTCGAACATAAATTTGAACTGCGTTCCGCTTTCATTGCCGTCCGCCACATTGACCCAGGGCACAAAGTACAGACTTTGGCTGGACTGCGGCCCCCAAATCATAGATGGGTACACGGGTGTGCCCCATGGCTCCTCATCACAGGCTCCCAAAAGCTCGCAGGGAAAATATTGGACGGCCGAGACCTCGCTGGGGCGAAGTTCGAGATTGATACCGCTGGAATAGGACGGTACACAGGGGTCGGAAAGACCATAGAATTTGATATACGGCGAGTTGAAATCGTTGCCGTCGATGGTGACGGACAGTTGTTTGTTGTTGCAGAAAGCGGCACAGTAATAGACTGACAGAGACGTACCTGTAACGGTTGGGACGTTTGGTGAATCAATGGGGTCGCCGGCCAGGACGGAAACGTTGTATTCACCAATCATTTGTGAGTCATCAAGAAGCAGACCGTTCGGCTCGAGTATATCGAGTCCGGCAATAAAGATTGCCAGCGGGTCGGTAGTATAAGCAGTTACCGAGCCTATAACACCAGAAAGCTTCACGGGCAGAGATGTGACCAAACCATTGCCGTAGATGCCCGTTTTGACGGCAGCGTCGTAACTAATTAGAGTGGTGCTGGAACCGGTGTCGAAAATACCGATAGCATAATCGGATTGTGGATTATCTGTGAGGTAGTCACCGACAACATCGGTCGAGGCATAGGCGTTAAAGTCCCCTCCTACGGTCTCATCTGTGACGGCCAGGACAATCCAGGGCACGAAGCCTTCAAGAGGGGGTGAGTCAATGACGTTGGCGTAGACAAATTCAGTGCTTTTCTCGGCCAGCACCCCAAGGTTGTCGGAACTGATTCTCTTTAGCCGAAGTTTGTGGGGGCATCGGATATGTTTTTTCAGCATGTTGGGAGGTCTGCCCTGCGGATAGCTGATGGCTTTTATTCGCGAGCCGCCGGTCATACGCCAATTTACTTCCCGCCGCTGCCAACCGGGTCGGTTTGCCTGAACGGACGAGGCACAAAACACGACCACAACAAACAGCAGAGGAAAGAACATTTTCAAATAAGGAAAGCCCTTGTTCTTTAACATTCAGCCATCACCCCTTTCTGTACCACACACATACTATTATACCATATAGCCCCAAAATCCGTATGTACAAAATTACAATAAAATCGCGAGTAGCGCGGACACAACCGGTTATATTCTTGACTTATTCGCCTTTTTGGCGTAGTAGATAAGCGGATGTTTTGGTCCCCGTAGCTCAATTGGATAGAGCGTTGGCCTCCGGAGCCAGAGGTTGTGCGTTCGAGTCGCACCGGGGATAGTAAACAGCGGACAGGAACAAGTATACGCTGTACGCCAGATGCCAACAGTAAAGGATTACGGGGATGGCAGTTTTAGTAGGGATAGATGAAGCCGGTTTCGGGCCTATTTTGGGGCCTTTAGTCGTATCATCCAGCACCTTCTCACTTCCACGTCATCTTATAAAAGCCGACCTCTGGCAGATTTTGCGAAAAAGCGTCGGCATCAGAAGAAAACAACTCGCCGGCCGGCTGCTCATCAGCGACAGCAAAAAGGCCTACAGTAAATCCATCGGAACCAAGTACCTGCAGCGAACGGTCCTGGCGTGCCTGAGATGCCTTTATAAAGAGCCCGCCAGTCTAACTGAACTACTGACGATGGTGTGTCCGGACTTCCTTGAGCGATTAGAGGTTTATCCCTGGTACAAAGAAGCCGACAGTTACGACATTTTAGCTGATAAAGCGGACATGGCAATTGCCTCGGCAGTGCTAAAAAACAACCTGGCCTCAAATGATATCGAATTGTTGACACTGCGCAGTTGCTGCCTGGACGTGGCATATTACAATAAAATGATGGGCAGTGTAAAAAACAAGGCCCGCGTTCTTTTTACCGCTACCTCAAAACTTATAAAGAGAGCTTTTGACAATTTCACAGACGACGAATTGCAAATCGTTATTGACAGACAAGGCGGACGGGTCCACTATCGCAAAATCCTGCAGCAAATGTTTGCGGATATGGAATTGAAGATTCTCCATGAGAGCGCAGCGGCCAGCAGCTACGAATTAAAAGCCGGTGGCAAAAAGATGCGTTTGCATTTTGTGGTCGATGCCGATGAACACTTTTTGCCTGTGTCGTTAGCGTCAATGGTAAGCAAGTATCTGCGGGAACTTTTAGTTGACAATATAAACCGTTACTTTGCCCGTTTCGACACAGATTTAAGGCCTACCGCAGGTTACTGGAAAGACGGGCTCCGTTTTATCCAGGATTTGAAAACGAATCTGCCCCACGTCCAATTCAACAGCGAACAACTAATCCGCTGCCGATAGGACATGCCCGGCCTGCTTTTCTTCATAAAATCTTTACCCCACTTCCTGCCTTTTTTTGATAAACCCCTCGCAGCGTCCCATAATAACATTCCAACATAACTGTCAGCAGTTCGCTTTGCACAAAACCATCCTCCCGGGGCGTGCCAACCCGCTCCAAAAACGATTTTTCTTGAATCTGAAAGGCAAAATCAGTAAAATATATTAGAGTCAATGTGGTTTTACAGAGCTTGAGGAGCGGTGTAAAAGCCTTTCCTGCCTGCGGATGAGGGAACTAAAGCTTTCGGCTTGCTCTTGCAGGTTAAGCGTGGATGGGGTCAGTTAACCACCGCTGCGGCTCATAAATGGCAGGGCTGGGAGATTAGTATGCGTAAGAGAACAGGAACATATTTTCAAGAACGTGCTCTTACGTTCTTGATTTTACTGTTAACTTTCACACACCTGACTGCAGGTGCCGAGCCAAATTCTGCCACCACTGAAAGACAAGTTTCAATAACAGCGCAGCAGCGGCTGAGAACGCCAATCACATACAACTGCATAAACTCACCCATCGAGACAGTGCTGATGGATTTGGCGGAGCAGGCGAAAGTTGATATTGTCAAAAGCCCAAAAGTTACCGGTAATGTTACAGTGAAATTGACAGGTGTTCCTTTAGAGGAAGCATTAACTAACATTCTTGCGGCATACGATTATACCTACATAGCCACGGAAAGTATGATTAGAGTAGTGCCGCTTCCTGAAATTGCTGTTGCAATAGAGCAGCCGATAACGAGGATTTATCAAATTACCTACGCAGACGCCAATGAGGTTGCGGAGGCTCTGCGCACTTTCGTGTCGAGGCAGGGCAAAGTAGCTCTCAATAGAGGAACCAGCCATATAATGGTCACGGATATCGAAAGCAAAATCAAAGGTATAGACAAGTTCATCGAGCAAATAGACCACCTGACAGCGCAGG
>CAZQYB010000162.1:0-5285 GCA_964597535.1 uncultured Pirellulales bacterium
ATCACTTTTTATGGCGTCCTTACACTCATGGTAGAAGGTTTCAAGGTATGGATTCTCGGCCCACAACTCTTTAACCTTATTTTCAGATTTCCCGGAATCCTTGTTGAATCGTGGTTGTTCACTTCCAATTAATTTCGTTTCGACCGCCTCAAGTTGAGCTTTAGTCAGGGTATTCTTCGTTTTGACACACTTAAATGCAAATCCACCGGTGCGTTTGCCTCCCTTAACTATATACTTCTTTCGCAGATTCTTTTGCTCAGCTTCAAGCCATGCACTGCCCTTCTCTTTTTTAAGCCATTCTTCAGCTTTCTTCCTTGTGTCAAACTTAATGATGGACGAACCGCTCGCAAGAATCTTTGCGTTCTGTATTAAAGTAACCTTGTCGCCGATTTGTGCGCCTGCTTTGACTATGATTTCGCCTGTCTCTTTGTCCACAATCGGTCCCACGGCCCACATATTAGGGGTCAGTTTTGCTGCTGGAACATTTTTCGTCTCGTAAAAGAGACGCAGAATTTCCTCGGTGGTGCCATAGTTGGGGCTTATCGCTCGCAGAAAAATGGTTGCCGGTATTTTGCTGGACTGGTCGATTTTGATAACCAAAATGTCTTTGCGAGTTACGCCTATCTCTATCCAACTGCCCCTTTCAGGTATGATTCTGCCGCCGTGCAGCACTCTATCGCCCTCTTTGCTCCCAATAAGGAAATCAACGCCGGGGCTGCGGTGCAATTGGCTTACTATGACACGCTCTGCACCGTTGATGATAAACTCGCCGCCACCTATCATAACCGGCATTTCGCCAAGGTATATCGCCTGCTCAGCCACATCTTCGCCATCTTTAGTGCGCAACCTACAACAGATTTTTAGCGGGTAGCTGTAGGTTAGTCGTAACTGTCGGCATTCATTACGGGTATAACGGGGCTCTTCCAGTTCGTAGTAGAGATATTCCAAATACATAGTCTCGTCGTAATTTTTGATAGGAAATATCTCCCGAAGCAGAGCTTCGAGTCCGATACACTTTCTTTTGGTAGGCGCCACATCTTTCTGCAAAAAGCGACCGTAGCTTCTCTTCTGTATTGCTACCAAGTCCGGAATGTCAATGGCATCAGGGACTTTGCCAAAATTATGAACGGTCTGTAAAACCATCTGGCACTCCTTCGTAGTTCATAGTTCGTAGCCTACTAACTCATAACTGACAGCTACAAACTCTATGTTAATTCAACTACCGCACCTGCCGCTTCGAGCTGGCCTTTGACTGCTTCTGCCTCTTCTTTACTCAGCCCCTCCTTGACCGGCTTTGGAACGTTATCCACAAGATCCTTGGCCTCTTTCAATCCTAATGTAGTCAAAGCTCTTACTTCCTTGATAACCTGAATCTTTTTGTCACCAAATTCCTTCAGTATCACATTAAAACTGGTTTTCTCTTTAGCTTCCTCTGCCGCACCAACGGCGGCGGGCCCCGCCATCATAACAGCACCTCCGGCAGCTGGCTCGATACCGTATTCATCCTTGAGATAATCGCCAAGCTCTTTGGCCTGCATCAATGTCAGGCTGACTATTTTGTCGCCAAGCTTTTTTATCTCGCTGCTCCACTTTGTAGTTTCCTTAGTTTGCTTAGTCTCTTTAACCTCCTTTGTCTTTTTGGCCTCCTGTGCTTCTTTTGTCTGCTTAGTTTCTTTTAGCTCTTTAGCTTCCTGCGTTTCCTTCGTCTTCTCAGCTTGTTTTGCTTGTTCTTCTGCCATCTTAGGTCAACTCCTATTACCTCACGCCTGGTGGTAGCCGAAACTCCGCTGTCTCGTTTAATCCGCCATCGACGGAGCAACCACACAAGCAGTTTATTCTTTTCGAAATCTTTTCGCCTCTTGCTCTTTTACTTTTACTTATGCAGCTTCTTTTTCGCATCTGTCTGCAATAGTCTCTATACAACCTGCAATAATTCCCGCAGCAGCTCCAAAGGCGGCGGCTAACCTTGCGGCGGGCGACTGCGCTGAAGCGACAATCCTACACTGCAATTCTGCCCTGGTGGGCATTTTCGAAAGTTCCTCTGCCGCTTCGGCATCCAATGCCGAACCGTCCAGAAAGGCCCCTTTAATCTTAATAGCTGGGACCTTACTGCTCCATGCAGCAAGCTCTTTTGCAACGTCAACTATGCTGTCGCCGCCATAAGCAATAGCACAGGGCCCACTGAACAAAGCTGACGCCGGCTCCATCTGGCAGTTATACAACGCCTTTTTGAATAGTGAATTCTTGACCACTGATAATCTGATGCCTTTCTCCTTAAACTCGCCTCGCACCAAATTATTGTCAACACCATCAACGCCTTTAATACTGACAACCAAAAAATCACTAATACCTTCATTAGCAATTCTCTTTTCGAGTTCCCCCTGCAATAATTCTTTTACGTATTTGCTCATTTTTTCGTCCGTCAATTAAAAAGAGCACAAGGCCGCTTCCGACTTGTGCACTTATGGCTTACATACTGACTGTTACGCCTGGACTCATTGCCGCAGATACACACATTTTTTTGATATACGCGCCTTTCGCCGCCGCCGGTTTGATTTTCTTCATATGTGAGAGGAAAGTCTCAATATTATCGATAAGCTTTTCCGTCTCGAAGCTCTGCTTACCGACCACTACGTGCACATTGCCGCCGGCATCGTTTCTAAACTCGACCTTGCCTGCGGCAAATTCGGCTACTGCAGTTGCAATATCAGCAGTTACCGTGCCGTTTTTGGGCGAAGGCATCTTACCCTGTGGTCCGAGGACTCGACCGAGCTTGCCTACCTTACTCATCACCTTTGGCGAAGCGATAACCACATCGAAATCCATCCAGCCATCTGAAACCTTTTTTATCAGCTCATCACAGCCGGCCTCAATGGCACCGGCTTCTTTAGCTGCTTCGACGTCGGCGTCTTCGCAGAAAGCAACAACTCTTTTCCGCTTGCCTATCCCGTGAGGCAAAGATATTGAGCCGCGAACCAACTGGTCGGCCTGCTTCGAGTCGATGCCCAGGTGCAGTACACATTCTATGCTCTGGTCAAATTTTACCGACTTAAACGATTTGACCTTTTCGACCGCCTCCGCTAAGCTCATCGACTCTTTGCCAGTCTGTTGCGACTCTCCTTTATATCTTTTGCTTCTAAATCTCATTATTTTATGTCCCGCATCTCATGTCTGATTTCAGGATTCATGAGCCTCGATTTCTATGCCCATACTTCGGGCAGTGCCTTCGATAATTTTCTCGGCCTGGTCTAAATCGTATGCGTTCAAATCCTCGAATTTTGTCTCAGCAATCTTGCGGAGCTGCTCAGGGGTGATTTTCGCGACTTTTTCCTTATTTGGAACGCCGCTTCCCTTTGCGATTTCGGCTGCCTGTTTTAAAAGCACCGCCGCCGGAGGACTTTTGACTTCAAAGGTGAAACTTTTGTCCATATAGACCGTTATTACAACCGGCACAATAGTCCCATTAAGGTCTTTTGTTCGTTCGTTGAACTGCGAGACGAACTGGCCGATATTAACTCCGTGCTGGCCCAGCGCAGGTCCTATCGGTGGGGCCGGCGTCGCCTGACCACCATGTGCCTGTAATTTAATCTTTACTGCTACTTCTTTGGCCATTCTCCTGCCTTACATCTCACATCTTGCTCGATATACAAATTACAATTTCTCGATTTGCCAATACTCTATATCCAGTGGCGTGCTTCGACCGAATATCATAACAATTACCTTCACAAATCCGCGGACAGTATCGATTGAATCGACCGTACCTTCAAAGTTTTCAAAGGCACCTTCTCGAATTTTAATCATGTCCCCTTTCTTAAACTCGATTTTGATAGCCGGGGCCTCCTCAGGTTTTTCCGCCTCTAAAAGCATCTTGGCCACATCCGTATCCCGCATCGGTGTCGGGATTCCTTCTGTGCCTATAAAATCTCCCACGTCGGCCGTTTCCTTAATCATAAACCAGGCCTTTTCCATGACCCGGCCATCCTCGGACGGCTCCATCTCCATAAAAACATAGCCGGGATACAGTTTCCGCTTATGGACTGTCTGCTTTCGGCCGCGGATACGCTTAACCTGCTCAACAGGCACCTCAATTCTGCCCACAATATCGGTTAAATCTTCTCTGCGCACTTTCTGCAAAAGAGCTTCTTTGACCTGTTCTTCCTTATTCGCCGCAACTCGTAAAACGTACCACCGCATATCTGTACCCAAGCAATTCTATACCTACGCCTTCTCTCTCGAAATACTCGCTCGACCAAAAAGTACTATCATGCTTCAAGACGCCAGTATCCACATAAAAAATATGCGGAACAGCAGGTCGGAAACCCCAAGCAGAGCAGCCATAATAATCACTACCCCGATTACAATGAACGTTGAAACCGCCACTTCTTTCCTGCTCGACCAGCTAACCTTTTTCATTTCACCTTCGGCGGCTATCATAAAATCCGCAACGGACGATTTATTTATCAGCCAGAAGACCAAAAGTCCCAGAACAACAAACAAGCCGGCAGGTACCATAGTTGCAATCCACAATATTACTTTTCGACTCAGACGCCATTCCACAGCCTCCAATTTGTTGTAAAGCTGCAAACAGCCCAATCCGACAATCAGTGCGCCACCAAAAGCAGTACAGAGTCTTGTGTATTTGCCCTGGCCACGCTTATAAATCTCAAATGCCATATATCAACACCACTCGTTAGTACTTAGTCGTTGGTATTTTACTATATCATTTCTGCAGACGCAGGAATCCATCCGGTAACAACTATTCACTCATCCCTGTTCACTACTTTTTATAAGCAGGCCAGGAGGGAATCGAACCCCCAACCTTCGGTTTTGGAGACCGACGCTCTGCCAATTGAGCTACTGGCCTAACCTTTGAAGGCAAAGGTTTTTGAATTTTTACCCTTTATTTTCTTCGTATCTTATGAACAGTATGTTTACGTTCGTTTTTACAAAACTTTTTTAGCTTTAATTTCGGCGTCCCCTCTGCCACACTGACGCTTGTGCGGTAATTCCTGTGGCCGCATTGTCCACACTCAAGCCAGACATACTCTCTTTTGCTCTTCTTTTTAGCCATAAAAACTCTCCCCACCAGGCAGATTAGCTTACTCGAGAAATATCTCCCTACCCTGCAGATGCCCAACAAACTTACGTTTAACTAATGCAGCACTTTTGTTTTTGACACTTTGCTTGCGGCCGGCAGGGGTCAACAGCTATCACAGGCACTTACTCAAGAACCTTGGTTACCACTCCGGCGCCGACTGTCCGGCCACCCTCACGAATAGCAAACC
>CAZQYB010000163.1:0-5215 GCA_964597535.1 uncultured Pirellulales bacterium
CCAGTGCTTGAGAAAACAGCTCAAGAGTACAAGGGAAGATTAAAGGTATGCAAGTTGAACGTTGACGAGGGTCGTCAGACAGCTATTAACTACGGGATTATGAGCATACCCACATTGAATATTTACAAAGATGGCCAGGTCGTAGACCAAATTGTTGGAGTTACACCGGGTTATGAGGCCGATATTAAGGAAAAAATAGAGCCGCATTTAGAAAAACACGGGGGATGATTTTAAAATGGACGATGTTACGCATGATGTTATTATCATAGGAGGTGGTGCTGCGGGCCTGACTGCGGGAATTTATACTTCAAGAGAAGGGTTGGACACTGTTTTATTGGAAAAATGGCTGTGCGGCGGTTTAACCGCAGAGACTACACTGGTAGAGAATTATCCCGGTTTCCCAGAGGGTGTAAATGGCAGAGACTTAATAGAAAAATTTAAAGAACAGGCCCAGAAGTTTGGCACACAGATTATTGAATACAGCGTAGTAACTAAAGTAGAACAGCTTGAGAAAAAAGTTAGAATTAAAACAGAAAGTGCAGAATATTATGCCCGCTCTTTAATAATCGCTTCAGGTAGTGTCCCTAAAAAGTTAAATGTTTCCGGCGAAGATGAGTTTTATGGTAAAGGCATTTCTTACTGTGCCACATGTGATGGGCCGCTATTTAGAGACAAGGATGTCGCTGTTATAGGCTGTGGGAGCTCCGGCCTGCAGGAGGGAGAAGCTCTTCTTACGCACGTCAGAAGTGCAGCCTTCATAGAATTTTTACCTTATATGAATGCCGAGCAGGTACTCCAGCAAAGACTGCAGAAAAGCGAAAAAACAACGTTTCTATTAAACCATATCCTCACTTCTATAAATGGTGACACTAAAATTAATTCTATTACCGTAAAGAACCGTCAAACTGATGAGGAAAAAAAATTAGAAGTTTCCGGCGTCTTCATATACGTGGGATTCTTACCTAACTCTAAATTCTTAGAAGGCGTTGTTGAATTAGATAATTCGGGATATGTCATTACTGATGAAAATATGCAGGCTTCCTTACCCGGCGTATATGCAATAGGTGATATCCGTTCAAAAAAGGTACGCCAGATAGACACCGCCTGTGGAGAAGGCACAATCGCAGCCATATCGGCCAGGGATTACATAAAACAACTAATGTGAAAGAAGAAGGAACTCCGCATCCGGCAAAATTCGCTAAGAAAGTCACGCTTATACACCACAGCAATGATGTTAAAACAATACTTTAGAGACCCGGACTGGTCGAATGAACCCGTCAGCGATATACTCCAGCCAGGCGGATGGTAAAATCCCGGCAGCGATGAGAGTCCGAAGATGTCCCGAATACACGCAGTAGGGTATTGCTAAACACCGCAAATCGCACTATGCTATTGCCTTAAGCAGTTGACGTTTTAGGGCTACCACTATGCAGACAAGGCAGTTAGGTTATACCGATTTGAGATTAACTACCGTTGGGCTGGGCACCTGGGCAATCGGCGGGGGCGGGTGGCGGTTCGGATGGGGACCGCAGGACGATAATGAAGCAATTGAAGCGGTTCTGACCGCCCTGGACAAAGGAATCAACTGGATAGATACCGCCGCCGTTTACGGCTTCGGACACTCCGAAGAACTCATCGGCAAGGCCCTCAAACAAACAAGCGAGAAACCTTTTATCGCAACCAAGTGCGGACGTATATGGAACGACAAAGGACAAATAACCCCCTGCCTGAAAGCCGAAAGCGTTCGCGAAGAATGTCACGCAAGTCTAAAACGCCTCGGCATAGACACTATAGACCTCTATCAAATACACTGGGCCGAACCGGACGAAGATATTGAGCAGGGCTGGGAAGAAATGGCCCGGCTAATCAACGAAGGCAAAGTGCGATTCATCGGCGTCTCAAATGCCGACCTTGAGCAAATCAAACGTATGCAGAAAATTCACCCCGTCGCTTCACTTCAGCCACACTATAATATGCTGCATCGCGAAGTGGAAGAGCAAGTGCTGGCCTATTGTGCCCGGAACAATATCGGTGTCGTTGCGTATAGTCCGATGGAAAGAGGACTGCTTACAGGCAAATTCAGCCAGGAACGGCTCGCGGCTATGCCCCTCAAAGACCATCGAAGAAGGGCTGCCGATTTCCACGAGCCGCAGTTCAGCGCCACGTTGGAGCTTGTTGAGCGCCTCCGCAGCATCGCCGAACGCAACGACAGGACGCCGGCGCAGCTGGCGATTAGCTGGGTCCTTCGCCGAAGTGAAGTTACCGCCGCCATCGTCGGCGCACGAAGACCCGACCAGATTGCCGAAACCGTGCAAGCAGCCGACTGGACACTTGCACAACAGGATATCGAAGAGGTCGAAAAGCTGCTGGCCGAACGCCAGAAAAAAATAAATACCAAATAAACCTTTGGACACACAAAAGCATCAAGGCATAAAGGCAAGATAGAAATGGCATGCAAAAAGCTTACGGAAGGAGCGATTTTTAACTGGAAATTATGCCCAGTTTTTCTAATGCTTACAATTTACTTTTTAGTCTCACCGGTTCAGGGGAATTATTGTAGGGGAAGTGGGACAGAACGGGATCCGTATTTGATTTATGAGCCGAACCAAATACAGGCAATAGGCGCAGATCCGAATGATTGGGACAAGCACTTCAAACTAATGGCGGATATTGATCTGAGTAGATTAACCGGAAATTCATTTAATGTCATCGGAAATGGCAGACAACCCTTCAAGGGCGTCTTCGATGGCAACGGCAAGAAAATCTTGAACTTTACCTATAACTCCGGAACGAGAGGGGGCGGGATAGGACTTTTTGGAGTTGCTTGTGGAGAAAATGCAAAGATTAAAAATTTGGGTTTAATTAGTCCCAATGTTGACGCAGGATCGGGACATTACGTTGGTTCGCTGGTTGGGATGCTGACTGATGCAGTCATCACCGCCTGTTATGCCCAGAGCGGCAGTGTTTCAGGGGACGATTGTGTCGGTGGCCTGATTGGTTCTAATGCCGGAACGGTCATTACTTGCTACTCGGCAGTTAGCGTTTCAGGAGATAGCAAGGTCGGCGGTCTCGTAGGAGCAAATTGGAGTTCCAGCCTTTACGGAAACGGAACCATTTTCAACTCCTATTCGGTAGGTAGCGTTTCAGGAAATAGTGAGATTGGAGGCCTCGCTGGACACAGTTCTGGTTGGGTTCAAGATTCTTTTTGGGACACGGAGGCCAGTGGGCGGACAACGAGTGGTCGTGCGAAAGGGAAAACGACGGCCCAGATGCAGGACCCGAACACGTTTGTGGACGCCGGTTGGGATTTTGTCGGTGAATCGGATGGGCCCAGTGACATTTGGGCAGAGCCGGTGGGCGGAGGGTATCCGATTTTGTGGTGGCAGCTTTCGCCTTTGCCTGCGTTGCCCAATTTTTCAGGTGGCTCTGGTACTGAGGATGACCCCTATATAATTTCAACTATGAGTGATTTGAACCGTATTGGTCATAATCCCCGACTGATGGAGAGCTGTTTTATGCTAATTAATGACATTGATTTAACACGGGTCGAGTTTTTCATTATTGGCAACGCAATGTATCCATTTAGCGGAACTTTTGACGGCAACGGCAAGACAATCTCGAACTTTACCTGTAACTCAATAGGACTAAATAACATAGGACTTTTTGGAGTTGTTAATGGAGAGGTCAAAGATTTGGGTCTGAACCATCCTAATATGGGGGTGAGAAATGGTCGTAACAGTGGTTTGCTGGTTGGCCGAATAGGGGGAAGCAGTGGGCCATTTGGATGGAATAGAAAGCGCGGCTTGTTATCTAACTGCTGGGTTGAGGGTGGTTCCATTTCAGGCGACATACATGTCGGGGGGCTGGTGGGTCAGAATAGCGGAACGGTTACTAAGTGCTATTCGTCAGCGAAGCTTTCAGGAGATTGGGCCATCGGCGGACTGGTTGGACGTAATCACGGTTCGATATCAAAATGCTATGCCACCGGCAGCGTTTCAGGAAGACGTGGGTATCCAAACGTTGGCGGACTGGTGGGATATAATGCCGGTGGAAGGGTTACCAATTGCTATGCCACCGGCAGCGTTTCAGGGGGTTGGCGTGTCGGCGGGTTGGTCGGAAATAGTGATTTTGGAACAGTCACAAACTGCTATTCCACGGGCAGTATTTCGGGAGACAGAAAAGCCGGGGGGTTGCTTGGATGGAACGGAGAAGGTAGTACAGTTGCCACTTCGTTTTGGAATATAGAGACCAGTGGGAAGAACACGAGTGCCGGTGGGACGGGAAAGACAACGGCGGAAATGCATATGAAGAGCACTTTTACTTCCGTGGGTTGGGACTTCACTACACCTGTTTGGACGATCCGCGAGCGAAGGAATTATCCTAGGTTAGCTTGGCAAATTCCTCGTTAAATTATCGTCACCGTGGACGATAAAAGCCGAATTAAGAAAGATTAAAAATTGGTAAAAATTCGAGGCTAAAAAAGGGATAAAAATGGCAAATAATAAGAACCTGTACGTAAGTCCTCTCGTTGAAAGGAACGCCTCAAGACAAATGGCTGAGCTTTTCGGAGCCCAAAAAAAGTTCAGCACCTGGCGCCGGCTCTGGCTCGAGCTTGCAAGAGCACAAAAGAAGCTCGGCCTAAATATCAAGCAAGCCCAGATAGGCCAAATGGCAAAGCATCTTGACGATATTGACTTCAAAAAGGCCGCCGCTTACGAAAAGAAATTTCGCCACGACGTTGTCGCCCACATTCATACCTTCGCTGACGTGGCACCAAAAGCCGCGCCGATAATTCATCTTGGGGCGACCAGCTGCTATGTTGCTGATAACGCTGATTTGATAATTATGCAAGAAGCACTGCAAATAACAGCCGGTAAACTAGCAGCGGTGATAAATCTGTTAGGCAGGTTCGCAAAAAAGTATCGCTCGCTCCCAACGCTCGGCTTTACGCATTACCAGCCGGCCCAGTTAACCACCGTCGGAAAAAGGGCAACATTGTGGTGCTACGAGTTCGCGATGGATTTACAGGAAATCGAGCATCGCTCCTGTACGCTGCCTTTCAGAGGAGCCAAAGGCACCACCGGTACGCAGGCCTCCTTCCTGGCGCTTTTCGATGGCAGCCATAACAAGGTCAGGCAGCTTGATAATGCTGTCGCCAAAGCTTTCGGCTTCAAAAAAACCTGCGCCGTTACCGGCCAGACATATCAGCGAAAAA
>CAZQYB010000164.1:0-5172 GCA_964597535.1 uncultured Pirellulales bacterium
ACTTCTTTCAGGAGCCCAATAACCATCGTCTGCATTTGCCTGTCGTCGCTTCTGAGGACATCAACTATAATTTTAGCCGTTCTTTTCGGCGTTGCGGCGGCAATACCTCGCAGCGCAGCAATGCGAATCGGTACCGGCTCGGCTGGGACATACATCTGCTTGTAAATTCGTATCGCCCATTTTTTGTCACCCTTTGCCAAAAAATTGTCCGCACACATCAGGTAAGCGTGCGCCCAGGACAGGTGCAGCTCTGCGGCCACTTTCGACCTGGCTCTTTCCAACATCGTAGCTGCCCTCTTGCTGCCAATCTTACCCAGCGCTGATATTGCGGCGAGCGCAATCTCTTTATCAGTTTCACCTAACAATTTGCTGATTTGCCTTACGGCTTTTTTGTCACCCCGCTCGCCCAGCGAGTTGATTATCCCAACTTTAACCCTGCCTCTTGTTTTGCCCAAAGCATCCAGCAGCGCCTTATCAACCGCCGAGCCGGGTATCCGCTCCAGGGCGTACCGGGCCATATCTGAGGTCTTCGTGTCAGTCAGCATTGACACCAAGGTGGGAACGGATTCCTCAGTGCCGATGATACCGAGCTTACGGCAGATAAACTGCTTGCAGGCCAGGGTTGCATCCGACCGCAGCAACTTCAGCAGGTGTTTCTCAATTCGTTTCAATTCCTCGGGCGAATCGGATGCGTCACGCACAATGTCGGTAAGTTCGGTAAGCGGTTCGCGGCTTTGGCCGTAATCATAAGCGCTAATTTTCAGCAGTACCTCATCCAACGACGCCCCCTGTGTCGGCGTCGAGGATACCTGACTTGTCAAACACAAGCACAAAACGACAATTAATGAAGCAATTAGAACTCTGGGCCAGCTATCCATAATTTTCCCTTTCTCAATTTTCCGGTTTGTACCGCACCTATTTAATTTTAACTCCTGCCAAATTATAAACTGCATAATATCAAAAGGATTACCTTTTTAGAAGCTCACTTTTTAAATAGGTGCGGTATTACAAGTGCCATGGGCTGCACATAGCTTTACCGAGCATTCTGGTTGCGGTAGGGTCACCGAGGATTTGTTCGGTATCCGGGTCAAAGCGTATCTTACGCCCCAGTGCAATAGCAATCTGGCCAAGATGACCAACGCTTGCCGAACGGTGCGCCACCTCACAAGGTGTGATAGTCAATTGACGACTCTTAACGCAGTCCAGGAAGTTCTGCAGGTGGTCTCGGCTCTTATAAAGGTGAATCTCGCCGGGGCCGATGACCTCTTTCAGAACGCTTTTAGGATTTGCGTCTATCCTGCCGCGATTGACGTAAACCCAACCTTGGTCGCCATACCACTTGGTGCCGCCGGGGAAACTGCTGGCGACAACCATCTCTAAACCGTCGGCGTATTTACAGGTAAACTCGTACTCGGTCGGGGCATTCCACAATCCATCTTTGGGATATTTGCCCCAGCCCTCTACCTCCACCGGGCCAGCGTAATCGAGCCCCAGGCCCCAGTGGGCGATGTCAACGTGGTGGCCGACCCAGTCCATAATCCTACCTCCACCATAGTCAAGATGCCAGCGCCAGTTCTTATGAACACGCGCTGGGCAATACGGCGCCCACGGTGCCGGGCCGAGCCAGAAGTCATAGTCCAGTTCTTTTGGCGGCGGACCGGGCGTTTGCTGGTCCTTGGTATTGGCATAATCACTATATCCGGCTCCCAGGCCGACTTCGACTTTATGAACCCTGCCGATTCGGCCATTGCGAACCAGTTCGCAGGCGTGGTGGAAATTGGCCACTGACCTCTGCCAGCTACCTGTCTGCCACACACAACCATATCGACTAATTGCCTCACACATTGCGCGACCTTCCCTCAGGCAGTGTGACAGTGGTTTTTCGCCATGGATATCTATTCCTGCCCGCGCAGCGGCAATGGCAGGGATGGCGTGCCAGTGGTCAGGCAGCGCAATGCAAACAGCATCCAAATCACCGCGAGCAATTATTTCCCGAAAGTCATGGTACGTTTGACAATCCTTGTTCCCGTACTTCTCGTCCACAGTTTTCCTGGCCTCGTCGAGATGGTTTTTATCAACGTCGCAGACAGCCACAAACCGGACTTCATCTTTGGCGAGGAAACCTCGCATATTGTTGCCGCCCTGCCAGCCTATGCCGATAGCTCCCATCACAATCCGATTACTCGGAGCAACGGCGCCGGCCTTACCCAGCGCCGACGAAGAGACAACATAAGGAAATGCTATCGCGCCCGCCGCGAGACCTGCTGTCTTTTTTAGAAAGTGACGACGACCAATACAATTTTTGCCAACCATTAGTAACTCTCCTATTATGCGAAAGACAGAACTTCCAAATGCAGCAACGAAGGCAATCTGCGAAGACTTAAAGTGTATATTTCAAGCGAACACATAAGCCCGTTTTTCCAAAGTTCTAGATTATAAGACAAAAGCCTCTCACTATCAACAGTTACGTTCACGGTGATAGCTCTGCCACAGGTACTCTCACAGAGAGTTTCGCCCTTGCATACAGAGCTGTGCCAGCTATAATGAGGCGATAAAGTTGACCGCATCGCTTTGAAATCTTCCTTCGACCGGTTGTAAGCGTTTAAACTAAAAGCAATTATGAAATTGAGAAGGTGTAAAAAATGAAAACAAGATGGTTAGCAGTACCTGTAATTTGCCTGGCAATATCGCTTGAAGGATGCGCAACGCCGATGCCGACAGAAGAAAAGCAATATACCAACTCTATTGGTATGAAGTTTGTCCGCATCGAGCCCGGCAGCTTTATGATGGGCAGCGCCGAAGGGGGCGATTTCGATGAGCGGCCCGTTCACAAGGTCAATATCACAAAGCCGTTCTTTATGGCCGTAACTGAGGTGACTAACGCGCAGTACGAGCAGTTTGACCTATCGCATAAGTCTATGCGCGGTAAATACAATTTGTCAAAAGACTCCAATCAATCGGTCATATACGTCAGTTGGAATGAGGCGGTGCAGTTCTGCGAGTGGCTCTCGGAAAAAGAGAACCTGCCATATCGACTGCCCACCGAAGCCGAGTGGGAGTATGCCTGTCGGGCTGGAACAACCACCAAGTATTATACCGGCGACGAACTGCCCGAGATATATCATAAGCATCAGAACAGAGAAGCGTTCCCAGAACTCGTTGACCTTACGGTAGGTAAGACACCGGCCAACCTCTGGGGGCTTTATGATATGCACGGCAACGTGGAGGAATGGTGCTACGACTGGTATGGTCCATACGCAGCGTCCGAGCAGACGGATCCGGTTGGGGCGTTCGACGGCGACTTCAAGGTTACCCGCGGTGGAAGTCATAACACTGATGTCCGTTATTTGCGGTCGGTCAACCGCCAGGGCACTCTGCCCGAGGACAAGCACTGGCTTATAGGATTTCGGGTAGTAATCGGCGAGATGATGCCGCCGCCACCCATATCCCCGCCACCTGTTCAAACTTCCGCCTTGTGGGCACAGAATGTCACGCAAAAGATTCACGATTGGTCGGACGGACCAAACCCCCAGAAGCCATATTTTGAAGGGCCAAAGAACTACGTCAAGATTCCGGAGGGCTCCAAAGGGCCGCTTTGGTCACGGCACAATCATCAGCCAGCGATTGCACCCTGTCCGAACGGTGACCTTTTGGCAATTTGGTACTCGACAACGAGCGAGAAAGGAAGGAACCTGATGGTGGCTGCTTCCCGGCTGCGACACGGCAGCAAAGAATGGGAGCCGGCGGCACCGTTCTGGGATGCGCCGGACCGAAACGACCACGGCAGCAGCCTGCTGTGGGACCACAGGGACAATACAATCTACCACTTCAACGGTCTCAGCGTCGGTGCGACCTGGGCCAACCTTGCGCTTGTTATGCGAAAGAGCACCAACAATGGTGTGAGCTGGTCGAAGGCGCGGATAATTCACCCAATACACGGCTATCGCCACCAGGTTATAGCCGGCCCGTTTATCACAAGGGAAGGGTACATAATTGTGACCTGCGACGCGGTGCCGGGCGGTGACGGCGGCTCGGCAATACATATCAGCCGTGACGGGGGCAATACCTGGGTTGACCCGGGCGAAGGCAGAGGCGAACCCAAGTTTGAAGCGGGTAAAACGGGCGCGTGGATAGCCGGTATTCACACGGGCTGTACTCAGCTTAGAGACGGCAGTCTGCTGGCCTTCGGGCGAGGCAACAGTATCAACGGCAAGATGCCTAAGAGCATTTCCACCGATATGGGCAATAACTGGACGTACTCAGCCAGCCATTTCAACGGCATCGGCGGCGGTCAGCGGCTGGTACTGTTGCGTTTACAGGAAGGACCTTTGTTTTTCGCCTCGTTTGCGGATAATATGACGATTACCGACGCCGCGGGGCAATTTTGTCAGGTCAATGGGCTGTTCGGCGCGGTTAGCTTTGACGAAGGTAAAACCTGGCCTATACGACGGCTGATAACCGATGACGGTCCCACCCATAAAGTCAAAACCACCAATGGTCGAGAGTTCGCTATGAGCCCGACAACAGCCGAGCCGAGAGGCTATATGGCAGGCACGCAGGCGCCTGACGGCGTGATTCACCTGATTAGCAGCTGGAATCATTATGCCTTCAACCTCGCCTGGCTGAAGACACCTATGCCGGCGCAAAAGTAAATTGACTATTGACGATTGTTACAAATAGTAAATGGTGAATCGTAAATATAAAATAGCTGTGGTGTTGGCTTTTGCCTGCATAATGTCAGGATGCGGTGACAACAGAAAGTCAAGGACGCTGTTCGCCCCTGAGGGGGGCGGCAAAGCAAGAAAGACTTTCACTAATTCGGTTGGGATGGAGATGGTGCTCATCGAGCCGGGCAGCTTTGTGATAGGTGAGAGCACAACTCCGGTCCCAGACGAGCTCACAAAGCATCTGAGTTATCCGAAAAGAGCCGAGCTAATAAGGAAATTCCCGGATGGAGACCTTGGGCCCAAGGACCCCGGCAAGTTCGCAATTACTGTCGAGCACGTTCGCAATGGCGACTTCGACGAAAAGCCGGCGCACCAAGTTAATATCAGTCAGCCGTTCTATATGGCTGCCTGTGAAGTTACCAATGCGCAATATGAACAGTTTGACCCGTCCCCCCGTGCTTTCTTGCCCGCCGCCCCGCCTCGCGTCGGGAGACGCGGGGGCAGG
>CAZQYB010000165.1:0-5138 GCA_964597535.1 uncultured Pirellulales bacterium
TCCGTCGCCCTGAAAATCACCGGCCCTTTGCTCCGCCAGCAATGCGGATAGCTGTGCACAATTTCACCTTCAGCGAAGAGCAGTCCCTTTTGCCGCAGATTCTCGCTTATGTCCCCATCTGCCTCCAAAACATTTTTCCCGCGCAGCCAATCCGGCACCGTATCATCATATCGCCCATCGTCCATCACCGGCGAATAAACCGCCAGCTTATATTTTTGCCCTGACAGATAGTCTTCAAGGCCGTGTCCGGGCGCAATATGGACAAGTCCCGTCCCGTCTTCGGTAGTAACGTAATCGGCCCCGATTACCATAAAAGCATCCTTATCCGTCGGATTATTTTCCACAAACGGATGCAAGTACCGCAGCCCTTCAAGCTCGCTGCCCCTGACCGTCTTTTCACTGACGCTGTATTGGCCTTCTTTCAAGTCACCTGCCGCAACCACCGCACCGAGCCGCTCAGTTACCAATATCGAGACAAACCTACTGCCGTCTTTTTCGTAACTTATCGCCCTATAATCCAGTTCCGGATGCACCGCCACCGCCAGATTAGCCGCCAGCGTCCAGGGCGTGGTCGTCCATATCATAAAGCAAACTTGCCCTTCATCGGCCTGTTCCTGCGTAACCAGACCGACTTCTATTAACCGTCCAATGCTTTCTTTGGCGACTGGGAAATTCACAAAGATACTTGGAGATGAGATGTCCTTATATTCAAGCTCCGCCTCCGCCAGTGCCGTCTCACACTCAATCGACCAATGAATCGGCTTCAATTGTTTATAGACCAGTCCCTTCTCAACCAACTCCGCGAACACCTCCATAATCCCCGCCTCGTACTGCGGTTTAAATGTAAGATAAGGATTCTCGAAATCGCCGAATATTCCAAGCTCCTGAAACTGCACGCTTTGAATTTTAACGTACTTGCTGGCGTACTTCATACACTCCCTGCGGATATCAAGCTTGCTTTTTTCCCGCACCTTCTCACCGAGTTCTGCCACCACCTTTGATTCAATCGGCAGACCATGACAGTCCCAGCCCGGCACATAAGGCGCATCGAAACCCGTCATAGTCTTATACTTGACGACAAAATCTTTGAGTACCTTGTTTATAACGTGACCCATATGAATATCGCCGTTAGCGTAGGGCGGCCCATCATGCAGCGTGTACAGCGCATCTCCTCTCCGTGCCTCCCTGATTTTGGCATAGATATTCTTCTTCGCCCATTCTTTCCGCAATTGCGGCTCACGCTGAACCAAATTCGCCTTCATAGGAAAGCTGGTCTTCGGCAAATTCAACGTATCCCGGTAACCCTTGCTCTTCTTGTTATTATCCGACATCAAACAAATCCTTAAAAATTTCAGCGGTAATCAAACCCGATATAGTAAGTGTTCTCACCGCCGGCGTCAACATCACTATAGTTATAGCTCTGCACCTATATTTCCAAAAACATATTTTCCACAAACACAGTAAATCCCATTTTAGTCCAAAACCTTCTTGCCGACTTATTGCCTATTCCAACGCATACCTCGATACGATGAATACCTTTCTTGGAAAACCAATCTACTGTTTTCTGCAAAAGGTCCTCACCGATTTCTTTCCTTCGATAATCCTTGGTTACAGCAATGTTCGAAATATGACCATATTCCTGAATCTTGAGAATCTGTGGGTCACATTTCTGGACCTCTGAAAGGCAGTATCCGACTATATCCTTATTCGCCTCAGCCACCAAAACACAAAATGCCTCATCCGCAATATGGCTGTTTATAAAGTCACCAAAATTTTCATGACCGGTCTCTAAACGACTCCAGTGCTCATCATATTGTTTGTTGAAATCCATAAGCTCCTTCCACAATTCAACAATTGATGAAACATCTTCTGCAACGGCTTTTCTTATGGTTACTTCCTTTGTCATAATCTCTCCTTCTTTACAAATAAAAAAAGCCTTCCGGAGTTCGCTGCTCTGGAAGGCCTTCAATACCGACATATAGCTTTTTCAGAGCAGCTTAAGCTTCTCCTCTATAATGATAATAATCGCATTAATCAAGACACTCTTTCTGCGTATGGGCGATATACCCCGCCAACAGTGTGTTGCCCTGATTCGAATATCGTTCTTAATTCTGTTCATAAGACCAAATGCTACCAAAACGAGTAAATAAAAGCTACTCTTATCTACCGGAATAGTCGGCCAGTGTCAAGCCCCGGTTTAAAAAATCTCTGTAATTGGTAAAACTTACGCCGGAAACAGAGGCACTAAGCCCCCTGTGGACAAACACGCTGACCACCAGACGACAAAAGCCTTTGCATTTGGTCGAAAAAAGTTATACTGTTGCCGGAGATATTGCTATGTTCAAAGATAGAAAAGTTGTTGTGGTAATGCCGGCCTATAACGCAGCCGGCACGCTTCGTAATACCCACGAGGAGGTTATGGCCCAGGATATCGTGGATTTGGTCATCGTTGTTGACGATGCCAGCAACGATGAAACCGCTGCTATTGCCGCCAGTCTACCCAACACAGTCGTCCACACTCATCCCAGCAATCTCGGCTATGGCGCCAATCAAAAAACCTGCTACTCCCTCGCACTCCGGCACGGCGCCGATATCATTATTATGGTCCATCCCGATTATCAATACACGCCGAAGTTGATACCCGCAATGGCTTCTATGATTGGCAACGACCTTTATCCCTGCGTGCTCGGCTCAAGAATCCTCGGAGGATACGCCTTGAAAGGAAAAATGCCGCTTTGGAGATACATTGCAAACAGATTTCTTACCTTTGTAGAAAATATTCTCACCGGTGCAAAACTCTCCGAATACCATACCGGCTACCGGGCTTTTTCCCGTAAGCTTTTGGAGCAGCTTCCCCTCGAAGCCAATTCTGACGATTTCGTATTTGATAATCAGATGCTCGCCCAGGTTTTGTGGTATGGTCACACCATTGCCGAGGTGAGTTGTCCAACCAGATATTTCTCCGAAGCCTCCTCAATCAATTTTTGGCGCAGTATTAAGTATGGTTTTGGTTGTCTGTGGACCGCTTTGAAATTCCGACTGGCCAAATGGAATCTAATCAAATCGAAGTTGTTCCTCCGCGTTCCCAGGCCCGAAGCAGTCTCCGGGGAACCATCTTAAATAGATGGATAAATCGCAGAACAAACATTGGGTTTATTTGATTTACCTAACTCTCGCACTCGCCACCCTCGTCGTTTATTGGCAGGTGCACAACTATGGGTTCCTCAATTACGATGACCCAACCTACGTCAGCAAAAACCAAAACATTCAATCCGGCATCACATGGGAAAGTCTCAAGTGGGCTTTTGCCACAGGCCACGCCGGTAACTGGCATCCTTTGACCTGGATTTCGCATATGCTGGATTGGCGGCTCTTCGGTACCGATGCCGGCTGGCACCATCTGACCAGCTTATTTCTACATATAGCAAATGCTCTGCTGCTCTTTGCGGTTCTCAAGCGAATGACAAACACACTTTGGCGCAGCGCTTTTGTTGCAGCGGCCTTCGCCCTCCACCCGCTTCACGTCGAGTCCGTTGCTTGGATAGCCGAACGCAAGGATGTTCTAAGCACCTTCTTCTGGATGTTGACAATGGCTGCATATCTGCGATATGTGCAGCGCCCGGGGCCGGTTCGATATCTGTTAGCGCTTCTGTTCTTTGCTATGGGCCTTATGGCTAAGCCCATGCTTGTAACTTTACCGTTTGTGCTGCTGCTTTTGGACTATTGGCCTCTTGGCCGTCTTCAGTTTGGACAAAACGTTAAGCATCTTGGTCGGCAGAGGAGCAAATCCACTAATGCTGTCTCACAACGGCAGTCTTTGTATCACTTGCTTTGGGAAAAAGTTCCATTTCTTGCGATTTCAGCAATCTCAAGTGTTGTTACTTTTCTTGTTCAGCGAAGTGCAGGCTCCGTAGCTCCGATTGAAGCGTTGCCTCTCATAGTTCGTATTGCCAATGCTATTGTTTCTTACCTAACGTATATCCAAAAGATGATTTGGCCCAGTCGGTTGGCAATGTTTTATCCGTATCCTGACAAAACCGATTTAATCTGGCGGGCAGCAGCCTTTGCCCTTCTGTTGGGGTTCATCACCGTTGCAGTGGTTTGCCTGATGCGCCGCCGCAAATACCTGTTCACCGGCTGGCTCTGGTATCTCGGGACCCTTGTCCCCGTCATTGGCCTGGTTCAGGTCGGAGAGCAGGCCTTCGCTGACCGCTACACCTATGTACCACTTGCGGGATTGTTCATTGTCATTGCTTGGGGTGTCCCCGACTTGCTGGCGAAATGGCGATTTCGAAAACCTGCCCTTGCTGCCTCAGCGATAGCAGTTCTTCTTGCCTTGTCGATATGTGCCCACCGCCAACAGCGCCATTGGCGTAATACCACAACCCTTTGTGAGCATGCCTTCGAAGTAACCCGGGACAATTACGTGGCCCACTTCTGTATAGCAGGTGACTTCCTCCAGAAGGGTAAAAACGATCAGGCTATTGCGCATTATAGCCATTCCTTGCAAATCAAACAAAATTACTTCATAGCCCTTGGTGGCCTGGCAGCAGCGCTTTGCCGCCAGGGCCAGACCGACCAGGCTGTCGAATACTATACCAAGGCCATCCAACATAAACCTGACTGGGTATTTCCTATCAATAATCTGGCCTGGATTCGGGCTACGCACAAGCAGGCCAAATTCCGCAATCCTGAAGAAGCTGTCCGCCTCGCCGAGCGAGCTTGTCAGCTCACCAAATACAGAAACCCAACCATCTTGGATACCCTGGCCGCTGCTTACGCCGCAGCAGGTAGATACTCCGACGCCGTAGCCACCACCCAAAAGGCCTTGGAGCTGGCACAATCCTCGAATGAGGAACTGCCGGAAAAAATTCAAAACCGCCTGCGTTTGTACAAGGCCGGTCGCCCCTACATCCAGCCTTAGCACCAAAAGTATCCTCTCATTCAGGATTTCGATACCGATAAACAAACGCTCTATATCAAATACACTCCAGACTCTTGACAGTGCAGCTTACAACAAATAAAGTTGTCTGCAATGACAAAGAACCTCTACATAATTGACGGCCATGCACACATTTATGCCGCCTTCTATGCCCGTATGCATGAACTCACCAGCCCATCGGGAGAGCCGACACAGG
>CAZQYB010000166.1:0-1295 GCA_964597535.1 uncultured Pirellulales bacterium
TAGCGAATTTTCTCAGGGCCAACAGAGACTATCAAAAGTATTTTCAGTTCTGTCGGTACTACAAGGGGCAGAAAAAGTTTATAAAGGCTGAGGTTTTGTTCCATTATGAGCATGGGAGCAATTTCAGGATTGCTGATAAAACTTTTGAAAAATTGATAGATGAGGTTTCGAGTGAGGATTATTTACCTTCTAAGCTGTCTGACAGAATATGTTGTGAGCAGCTTCAAAAATTTATTGATAATGAGAATATTGATGTTAGAAACAATGCCGGCAAAGAGGCGTTGAAAAGATTTATCGAGCCTTTTTTGAATGAGCCCCAGTCCCTTGTTGACTGTTTGGCTGATTTCATGCACACTGAAGCGAAATTGCCGGCTTTTGACAAGAATTATCTACCTGTTAAGCCGATTGAACTCTCTGTAGAACAGAGCAGGCAAGAGATAATCGAATATCTGCAGGCAATCCGTGGAAGAAATTCCACCGCGGACCTTGCCTTTTATGCATATCGAGATATGGAAACCTGTGATTGGGAACCATTTGTCAAGGCAGTGATAGAACGCAATCCGGTCTCGATTCAAATGGCCGATTCAATGTCCATCGAAGATGTATACGCCCGGCTCGAACAAATGAAAAATATCTCGATTTACGACGGCAAACGCCTGGCACAACCCGATGAAGTGGCAAATTACCAAACCGGCGATGGACTCGAAAAAGCATTTTTGCTGGCTAACGTAATGCGCCAAAGAAAGCCAGAACAAGATATTAGAATAACTGTAGATAATAATGACGTAATATTGAAAGCACCCGGTGAATACCGGTTTGTGTCTGATAGAGGACTTAAACAGCAGGTCCGAATATCTTAGGGAGAACGAAAATCTGCTGATTGGCACAATTCCTGGATAGTTGAGCGAAATGAATGGTAAAAAACAGGTAAACTTGTTACAAGCATGTTTGTGTAAGGGACAAGATTTGGCAAAGCTCGTTCAATACTCGGACGATTCTATCGTAAGTAAAATAATACTCGACAAACCCGTCGGGACAATTACGCTGTTCGCGTTTGATAAGCACCAGAATTTGAGCGAGCATACAGTACCTTACGATGCAGTTGTCCAAGTTCTTGAAGGAGACGCAAAGCTGACCATAGGTGGTAAAGATGTAAAAGTTTCGGCAGGTCAGATTATCATAATGCCTGGCAATGTGCCGCATGCTGTAGTCGCCGAGGAAAAATTTAAAATGCTGCTGACGATGATTCGTGCGTAAAGACGTTGATTTGCTAAAGTAAGTGAGGATAATTATAT
>CAZQYB010000166.1:1305-5103 GCA_964597535.1 uncultured Pirellulales bacterium
GACCAGAGATTTTGGAAGCACGACTATATTTTCGAAGTGCAATGTCCCGGCTGCGGCCAGACAACAGAGTTCTTCAAAGATGAGCCGAAACTAAAATGCCGCAAGTGTGGGCAAATGGCGCTTAACCCAAAGATATACCTCGGCTGTGCAGAATGGTGCCAATATGCCGAGCGGTGTGTTGAAATTTTACAAGCTCGGAATAGCAACATATCGCCAAATAAACCTGTCAATAAGAAGAAAAAGGCGTCTGGTAGAAAAACTAACAATAAAAACAATGATGGTGATTCATACGGAAGTGCCCTGCTGCTTCGGACTAACACAGATTGCTCGCGAAGCCCTTGCCCATAGCAGTGTGAAGATGTCTTTTGAAGACGTCACGGTCAGCTTGCAGGGCAATGTGAGCAAGACCGAAACAATAGAAACTTAGGGTTCAATCTAAAAACTATGGTGCATAATGCCGGATTTTGTCAAGTCGATAATAATTGACTTCTGGGACACCATAGCCGAGATGTCACCTTATCTGCTGTTTGGTTTTCTGGTGGCGGGAATCCTTTCAGTTCTTATATCCCAGCGGCTTGTAGAAAGGCATCTCGGCGGCAAAGGTATATGGCCTCTGGTCAAGGCCTCTGCTTTTGGAGTGCCGCTGCCTTTATGTTCCTGCGGCGTGATTCCGGTATCAATGTCCCTGCACAAGCACGGAGCAAGCAAAGGTTCCACAATATCATTTTTGCTATCTACGCCTCAAACCGGTATGGACAGCATCTTTGTAACCTTGAGCCTTCTCGGTCCTCTCTTTGCCATTTTCAGGCCATTGGCAGCATTCGCAACCGGCATTGTCGGCGGCAGCCTAGTTAACGTCTTCGCCCGAAGCACAAAAGATGAAAACCGGGCGCCACAAAAATGCACGGATGAATGCTGCGATGGTGATAGAAACAGCCACCGACTTGCCAGAGGATTAAAATACGGCTTTGTTACACTGCCGCGTGACATTGGCAAGGCAATGTTAGTAGGACTGGGCATTGCGGCTGTTATCTCCGCACTCGTGCCGGATGGTTACTTCGCGGAAAAACTGGGGACCGGGATTTTTGCAATGGCGGTAATGATGTTTTTGGGCATACCGGTTTACGTATGTGCAACAGCCTCGGTGCCGGTAGCAGCGGCGCTGATATTAAAAGGTTTAACGCCCGGGGCAGCCCTGGTTTTTCTTATGACAGGCCCAGCCACCAACGCCGCATCATTTGTAACCATCTGGAAAGTGTTAGGCAAAGCAACAGCCCTTACCTATTTGGCTACCGTGGCAGGATGTGCTATCTTAAGCGGCATTCTGCTCGATTACATTGCTGCCGGCCTTGATTTCAAAGTAGCTGCTCGACCCGGTTGGATGCTGCCGCCCACTATTAAATATGCATCAGCCGTGGTCCTGCTGGGTGTATTGTTCTTTGCGGTCTTTAATAAAGCTAAACACCCTGAGGCAAACCATAGTTAGTTTTCCCGGCTGCTCTAACCACGTTGGAGCACGGCTTTTGAAAAAGTTTGTAGCATTATAATATTCATAAATTAGGAAAAGGAGAGTAAAAAAAATGATAAGCAAAAAAAATAGAAAAAGCCCTAAACAAGCAGATTAACGCAGAATTACACTCAGCTTACCTGTATCTGTCAATGAGCAGGTTGAAGAGGAATCATCCGTTGACAAGGTGTCGCAAAAACTGAAAATGGTAGAAAAATCACCCGGTGAACTGTTTATGATTGATAGCGAATTGGGCCAGCGAGTATTTACGCCGCCCACAACTGAAGGAGAACAATAATGCCTATTACCTTTAACGCAGATGAAATTCTCGAGATGGCCGAGGAAATCGAAACGAATGGTGCCAAATTCTATCGCAAAGCAGCCGAAAACACTTCAGATGAGCAAACCAGGCAAATGCTGCTCGATATGGCCACTATGGAAGATGGACACCTCAAGACCTACCAGAAAATGAGAAAAGAACTTAGTCAGTGGGAAAAAGAAGAAATGATTTTCGACCCTGATAACCAGTCCGCAAAGTACCTCCAGGCAATGGCCGATGCTCGCGGCTACGAAGGCAAAATAACGCCGACAAAGGAACTGACGGGCAATGAGCCGATAAAGGAAATTCTCGAAATAGCTTTGAACTCTGAAAAGGAGTCAGCCCTTTTCTATCTCGGTCTAAAGGACCTGGTACCAGAGCGGGCCGGCAGGGACAAAGTTGAGGCCATTATCCTGGAAGAACTAAGCCATATTACTACCCTGCTCAAACAATTGAAAGCTCTTAAATAGCCGAATACGTTTCGGCCTCCGAAAGTTCCCGATGACGAAAGTGCCCCAGGAGACGCAAATGCTGGACTTAAAATCGCTGTTCAAACTAAGTTACGGTATGTGTATTCTCAGTTCAAAAAAGGATGGCAGGTTCAACGCCTGTATCATCAACACCGTATTTCAGCTCACCCCCGAGCCGCCGACGGTAGCGGTCAGCGTCAACAGACAAAGTCTGACTCACGAGTGCATTACCGACAGTAAGGTCTTTACCGTCTCCATTCTCTCACAGGAAGCGCCGATGCCCTTTATCGGCAAGTTCGGGTTCAGGTCGGGCAGAGACATAGATAAATTTGAACAAGTAAATTACAAACATGGTCAGACCGGCGCACCAATAATTTTGGATAACACCATTGCTTTTCTTGAGGCGGAAGTTGCCGAAAGCATTGACATTGCAAGTCACACATTATTTATCGCCAAAATTGTCGCCTGCGAAACGCTCGACGGAAACAGTGAGCCGATGACTTATGCCTACTACCGCAATATAAAGCATGGCAGGACGCCAAAAACCGCTGCAACATACATTAACATAGAACCTAAACAACAAACAAGCGAAGGAGTAATAAAAATGAAAAAATACAAATGTCTTATCTGCGGCTATATTTACGACCCGGCTGTGGGTGACCCTGACAACGGAGTCGAAGCAGGCACTGCTTTCGAAAACTTACCCGACGACTGGGTCTGCCCCGAGTGTGGCGCGGCCAAAGACGAGTTTGAGCCAATCGACGATTAGCAGTATGACGGGGTTTGGCCAGCGCGCATCCGCAGGCACATTTTGAACCGGATGCCTGTAATTACCGATACCTGGTGATTATTCTATGAAGGGAAAATAACATGCTACAGGATGGCGAAAAAACAGAGGTATGCTTGCCACACAAAAGGGGTAAAAAATGCAAAAGCAAGAAAGAAAAGTAGTTGTGATAGGCGCCGGCTCTGTCGGTACTACCTACGTTTATGCGTTGATGCATACCGGCCTTGCGGGAGAGATTGTTCTGATTGACCTTGACCAAAGAAAAGTCAAAGGGGAAGTTATGGACCTCGAACAGGGCCTGGCTTTCGTTCAGCCCGTAGAAATTCGTCCAGGTGATTACTCCGACTGCGCTGATGCGAACCTGATTGTTGTTACGGCCGGTACCAAGCAAATCCATGGCCAGTCTCGTCTTGAGCTTATTCAACACAATGCCGACATAGTTAAATCAATTTGCGATGAAATTAAAAAGTGTGGTTCTGATGCTGTCTTAGTTATGGTGACAAATCCGGTTGATGCACTAACTCAGGTGGCTTTAAGACGGCTTGGTTGGCCCCGCGAGCGTGTCATCGGCTCAGGAACCGTCCTTGACAGCGCCCGTTTTCGCTCTATGTTAAGCCAGCATTGTGGTATTGATACACGAAACGTTCATGCTTATATTCTCGGTGAACACGGGGACAGCGAAGTTGCTGCCTGGAGTATGACACACATCGCCGGT
>CAZQYB010000167.1:0-5066 GCA_964597535.1 uncultured Pirellulales bacterium
TGCCTTCACCTGCTTCTTTCTCGGCGGTGTAGCTGACCTTGACCTGCCGAATGCTGATAGGTGTCACTTCATAAGCTTGCGTATGTAGTCTATACTTTCCTTCTGTTAACGGCTTGTTCCATACCCCTTTCTGGCCTACCTCCACCAGGCGGTCGTCAGAGTCAACTGTTTCGCCTACGTTACTTTTAATAACCGCAACCGTACCAATTTCAACATTTGTTATCGGCACAGGTGTTATGGTAAACAGCTTGGTATTGATGCGGTATTTTTTCGGGGGAAGGACCGAAAGCTGCGGACCACTATAGCCTTTGCCTTCCCCGAGGAAATATTCGGCATTGTGCATTTTTTCCACATCTTCCCATTCCGGCGCATAAATTACGCTGGCAGGCAGGCTTCGCCCGTCCGCCGCGTGTATCAGGCCGACAAAGCCTTCTTTTATCTCGATCATCTTAATCTTGGTGACATTATACTGCCATTTCCATTTGACACGCCAGCCCGGCATCAGAATCTGTGCCTGAAAACCTTTCTCTCCCTTTACCGCCAGAACTTTTCCCTCGGAAAGGTCTCTGCCGAACAGTTTCTTCTCCACAATCCCCACTTCATCGCCGTCAATTTTCACAACCGAGCCGGCAATTACGGCAATCAAAACAATCAAAGCCACCACAACAAGTATAAAAGTTACCATGGCCTTATTTACACGCATTCCTTCCCATGTACCGTTCATAATAGTCCCCTTTCCAAGAAAATTGTCAAAAATACAGTTTCGGTGTATGCTCCACAATTACTGGAGGGAGCCAGACTGCCCATCTAACTCCCTCCCCAAATAAATACTAACTCTCTTCGGTTTCTGCCGGTGCCTGTTGAGGCTCTTCCGATGGTGCCTCTTGAGGCTTTTCCGATGGCGTCTCTTGAGGTTCTTCGGGGACCTGAGGTTTTTCTTCGCAAACCATATAATTCATCTCCTTTCGCAAATAAATAAACCTGGGATTTCCATTTATACATGCTCAACTACGCCGTTTAGTCTCATTTCTAATAGAATATCAAGTCCGTTTTGAAAGTCCAAGCTTTCTTGCTGCTACTCGAAGTTTTTTCACCCAGAATAGTCACAGAAATACGAATTTGCCCGCTCATCATCAGTCGTGAGACGTACCACAACCACCAAAGCGGTAAGAAAACCAAGTTTTTCAGTATCTTTCAGCATTATCCTGCTCCAGATGCCATCGCTGCCAGCTCGGTTTTCAAATTGTAACCTCGGCTGAAATACTAAAAAATACCGAAGGCACAAGGAACATTTTCTCAGAGCCCCCCTGACCAGTCATCGGACAACACGCAAATGGTTCAACTAAGAAGTAAACGTTCCAAACTCAAAATTCTGCACCATTCTCTGCTCATTTCTTTTTTTTCTTTGGCTTTAACAGCCCCCCAAGGCCTTCGGTAAGTTCTTTTCCCAGGTCCGTGCCTTCTTTAAATATCTTGCCTCCCTCTTCCAGCAATGCTCCCGACAATTTACCGAGCCTTTCAAGCTCGCCCTTTAGCGGGTCAATAATCTCTTTGGGCAGCACGCCCACGCCCTGTTCGGCCACATCGCCCGCAATGGCTAATAAGATTTTACCAGACAACCTGGCGGTATCTAATTTATTATCGCCGCCTAAATTGGTCATCTTGATAGGCTTAAGTCTTAGTGTAATGGTATCTGCCCTGCCGGGAATAGGCAGCGGCTTTAACTTAACTGTCACATCGGTGATTTCAAGCTCGTCTATATGAAGTTTCTTTCCGGATGGCTCAGCCTGTTTGTCTTTAGCGGCAATTGACTTTATTACATCCTGCAGATTATTGCCTGAGATGCCTCTTTGCTCAAGGACCAAATTTATCCCGTCAAGCTTGATTTCTCTTATATTAACCACATCACCCAGAAGCGACTTTATATCAACTTCAATTTTGGCGTCTTTTAGTTCAAGCAGTTTACGATGTTGGTAGCCCGGCGGATTGTCAATCACGAGATTCTCAAGACCGATTTCGCCCTTCATAATCGCAAGGTCCACATCCCCCACACTGACTCCCACATTCAGGGCCTTAGTCCCCGCCATCTCTATACCTATTTTCAAAGCACGGTCGGCAAAAAGATTAATTGCCGCCGCAATGACAACAACCAAAATCACAATCACCAGCAGGATAATACGCACAGCTTTAAATGCTTTTTTCATTTTCCAGCCCTTTCAAATATCTTGTTCGCAAATGTTTCGATATACCGCCGACTCCCCAAAACAAAACCCTGCTGACTAGTCACCGCAAAATCTGCACTCAAACTTTTTTTCTAAGGATTTTCGCACCGACAGGATTTAGTCGTTCTTCGATTCTTTCGTAACCGCGGTCGATGTGATAGACCCTGTTGACGACCGTTGTTCCCTCAGCGGCAAGGCCGGCTAAAACTAAGGCTGCTGACGCCCGCAAATCCGAAGCCATCACCGGAGCAGCAATCAAGTTTTTCACACCAGCTATAATAACGGTCGGTCCCTCCTTGCGCAAATTCGCCGCCATTCGATTTAATTCGGCAACGTGCATAAATCTGTCCGGAAAAATCTTTTCGATTATGACACTATTACCTTCCGCAAGCGACAAAAGGGCCATAAACTGCGCCTGCAAATCGGTAGGGAAGCCCGGATACGGCTGGGTGGTAATATCAGCAGTCTTTATAGGGCCGCTGCGGGCAACAACACAGCCGCCGTTTTCGGCATCGACCGTTACGCCGATACTCCTTAGCCTGTCAACGACAGCCATCATATCATCCAGCCGACAGTTGTGCAGCCGCAGCTCGCCTGCTGTTATAGCAGCGGCGACCATAAATGTCCCCGCCTCTATCCGGTCTGGAATCACTTCGTATTCAACCGGCTGCAATTGCCTGACTCCTTCAATAGTCAGCCGGGGCGAGCCGATGCCGCCTATTTTTGCACCCATCTTGTTAAGACATTTTGCCAGGTCGGTTATTTCCGGTTCGCACGCAGCCGATTCGATAACAGTTTTGCCCTTCGCCGGCACCGCCGCCATTAACACGTTTGCCGTCCCCAGTACGGTTGAGCCGAACGGCCCACCAAGAAATATCTCTTTTCCGACCAACCCGTGCGGTGCTTCGGCAACGATATAGCCATTCTTAAGGTGAATTTTCGCGCCGAGTTCCTGCAGGCCCCGCAGGTGGATATTGATGGGTCTGTCGCCGATTGCACATCCGCCGGGCATTGAAACTTCCGCCCTGCCGCACCGCGCAAGTAACGGGCCGAGTATGCAAATGCTCGCTCGCATCCTGCGCACAATCTCATACTCGCCGAAGGGATTATCAATCACCGTTGAATCGACGCACAAATCCCCGTTGCTGCTTCTGCTAACCTTGCAGCCCAATTGGCCGAGCAATTCACTGAACACGCGAATGTCGGAAAGATGAGGCACGCCTTTTAGAACCGATTTGCCAGAGGCCAAAATGCCGGCAGCCATTATCGGCAGAGATGCATTTTTTGAGCCGTTTATGCTCACGTCCCCCGAAAGCCGAACCGGTCCTTCAATGCGAAATATATCCATAATTTTACCTTATGCGATTGTTATAAATTTCTCGACTTCGACCGTAACCTATTTTCCTTGAAAAGACGCAGTTAATGTAATACAACTCGGGCCTGGTTTCAAGTCCTGCTTTCGCAGCGGCGTCATTCCTGCGAAAGTGGGAAGCTAAAAGATTATATCAATGAATGTGTCCGAGATTATAAGAAAACTCGCCGGCGTTATCACCTTAGCAGATATTATCTGCGTGATAGGGCTGCTCTTATTTGCCTGCTGGCTGCTCAGGACCTCTCTGGGCAGAAACGCATTAGCCGATTCGACGCCCCGCCGAAATAATATGTCGCTTTATCTGCCTTTTATCCCATTATTTATATGGTTTGGCGCTGTTGTGCTGGCAACATCAATCTCAAAAGAATTTTTACCTGATTTACCGGACTGGCAGGCGGCCTGGCTTGACCACGCTTTACTCTGCACCGGCGGGGTAACGGTGATAGTGGTGATGATTCTTTTGGTCAGAACCCATTTTGCCCGGCGATTAAGGGGATTCGGCCTGAACCCAAAAACAATTCACAAGGATTTTTTCGCCGGTTTCGTTAATCTGCTCTCGGTTTGGCCGCTCGTAATGGCTATGATTATACTGACAACACACCTTGGCAAAATCACCTCAGGCCAGGACTTTCAGATACAGCAGCACGAAGAACTCAAAACAATAGCTGCACATCCACAACTGTCGGTCAAAGTGTTGATTATTATTACTACTGTTGTGGTAGCGCCAGTCGTCGAAGAGATGCTTTTTCGAGGCCTGTTTCAATCGATGATACGTGGTTTGACGGACAGAGCGTGGACGGCGATTATTTTAACTTCAGTCCTTTTCGCCCTGCTGCATCCGTGGACGCATTGGCCGGCGCTATTTGTGCTTTCAATCTGTCTGGGGTACGCGTACGAAAAGAGCGGCTCTTTGTTTCGACCGATTTTCATCCACTCAATTTTCAACGCCGCCAGTGTAATATCCGTACTGTGTGATGTGTAATGCGTATCGCGTATTTGCCGAATAGTCATCAACAAACAGCATTTAGGGCAAATTTCACCTTGGGTGGAAAAAGATAACACTGCGTTAAGTCAAATGATAATCGATGTGCAAAGATATGTTAAACCATGTGATTACCTGTCGCTATAGATCAAACGAAGTTCAAGATCGGGCTTGTTATAAACCTGCCACAGTCTCAGCAGCCCCATCATCATCGTGTCGCTGCGGGTAATGGCCTCATAGTGCTCAAAACCGGCGGCAACACGAGGTAGCGGTGACAAATCCAGAAAGGTCTTGATTCCGATATCCGCAAACTTGTCTGCACGCTCCAAAAACTTCTTGTCACCGGACAGCTCGTACGCTGCCGTCATCAGCAGAATGACGTCCCCTATGACACCCGGCTTTCGAATTGCCTCGGCAGGTGGGTCATTTTTCAGGTACCGCCGAGCACACGCACTGATAAGTCGCTCATACCCATTGCGAATTTGTCCGG
>CAZQYB010000168.1:0-5054 GCA_964597535.1 uncultured Pirellulales bacterium
CATTCCTGAATTCAGACCCGCAGGAGATATTACCGGCGACTGCTTTGTAAACTTCAAGGACTATGCAGCCCTCGCAAGCCAGTGGCTCCAATCCCCCGGCAGTCCTTCAGCGGACATTGCCCCCGACCCTCCTGACGCGTTCGTAGATATACTGGATTTGGCTGTCCTTGCGGATGAATGGCTTGAAGGCCTGCTCTGCCCGGAGTAATCGACGATTGATACGATACTGAGCGGATTGGCGCTTGCGCGGTAATGACATAAAGGTTTGCAGAAGTCTGGGGCCTATGCTGATAATCATCATAGGCCCCGGGTGTTTTTCGCATTGTATGAGGCGTATTGCGGAAAAGCAAAAAATGTTAATTGCAAAAAATTTCTGTTGCAAAAGCTGCCAATATTGTTAAAATCCGGTATTTGAGGTTTCGGGAGTATAATAGTTATGAAAAAGGGAATACATCCAGAATACCAAAAAGTGATGGTTCGCTGCGGCTGCGGGAATACGTTCGAGACCCGCAGTACGGCAAAAGAAATCCACGCAGAGATATGCTCGATGTGCCATCCGTTCTATACGGGCAAACAGAAATACATCGATACCGCCGGCCGAATTGAGAGATTCCAAAAGAAATACGGTACGGATTACTTCAAAAAGGCCAAAAAAGACCAGCAGAAACAATAGCGTTTGGCGTACAAAGTGCAGGGCAGCACAGGGAAGGGGTTATGCACTTATAATCTGCTATTCGCTATTTTTTATTTTCAGAAAGTATGTCCTTATGGCCGAAGTAGAGAACAATTTTTTGGCAAAACTTGATGAAGTCGAGGCGCGCTTTGAGCAAATCGAAAAGCAGATTGCAGACCCGGTGATTGCCAGCGATGCGGCGAAGCTGATAGCGCTGTCCAAAGAGCGGGGTAAGCTGAAAGCAGTAGTTACAAGATACCGCGAGTACAAGGCGACAATAACAGGCATAAAGGAAGCTGAGCAGATACTGAAAGAGGGCACAGCAGAAGAAGATTTGAAGTCTCTGGCGAAAGAAGAAATGCAGCAGCTTGAGGGGAAGAAAAATGCCCTGCTCGAAGAGATTACAGAGACTCTGGTGATGGCGGAGGATATTGGTATTGACTCGGTGATAATGGAAGTCCGAGCAGGGACGGGCGGTGAAGAGGCGGCTTTGTTCGCCCGCGATTTGTACAATATGTACATAAAATACGCCGAAAGCCGAAAGTGGAAGGTAGAAGAACTTGATTTTAGCGCAACGGAGATGGGCGGCTTTCGCGAGGTTATATTCAGCGTAAAGGGTGATGGCGTATGGTCGGAGTTAGGTTATGAGGGCGGCGGCCACCGCGTTCAGCGGGTGCCTGTAACCGAGTCACAGGGTAGAATCCATACGTCGGCCGCTACGGTGGCAGTGCTGCCTGAGCCGGAAGAAATCGATATTCGGATAAATCCGGGTGATGTCGTCGAACACGTCAGCAGAGCCAGCGGGCCGGGCGGACAAAACGTTAACAAAGTCAGCAGTGCCATTAAACTCGAACACGTCCCGACGGGAATTACCGTAAGTATGCAGGATGAGCAAAGCCAGCATAAAAACCGCGCCAAGGCGTGGCGGGTACTGCGAAGCAGAGTTTACGAACACTACGAGAGCAAAAAAAGGGCTGAACGAGCTTCACAACGCAAGAGTATGATAGGCTCTGGCGACAGGTCGCAAAAAGTCAGGACATATAACTTTCCTCAAAATCGCGTGACCGACCACAGAATTAAGTTGTCGCTGTACAGCATGGATAAGATAATGTCCGGCGATATGAGTGAATTGGTTGCGGCCCTGAAAGATTACGACAGGCAGGAAAGGCTAAAAAATCTTTGAGCTTGCCGGGCGGCTGAGCTTATCGTAATCGAATCACAATTCACAGCGTACAAACTTCGGAGCCATTGATGATAATTGTTGTTACCGGGATGGTTGGCATTGACAAGAAAAGTTACCTTGAAAAGGTCTGTCAATTTGCCGGCGAGAAAGGGAAAGAGGTAACACAATGCAATGTCGGCGAAGCGATGTACGCCGAGGCGCCTGATATTCCACCGGGCAAAATCCTGGACATACCGATGAAGAGACTGAATTCACTTCGCCGCAGCGTCTTCAAAGATATCATCGTAAAAGCAAAGAAAGCGCCAAACTTAATCGTTAATACGCACGCTACATTTCGCTGGCGGCACGGCTTGTTTCCTGCCGTGGATTTCGACCAGATGCGCCAGCTCAATGCCGATATGTATATCTGCCTGATTGACGGTGTTACCGCGCTGCACGTACGGCTTTTGAATGAGCATTCCATTGAGCACTCTCTGAAGGATTTGGTCGTCTGGCGGGAAGAAGAAATTATCAGCACAGCAATGCTTTGCAAAGGCATCGACGAAAGAACTCCTTTTTATTGTCTTGCCCGCGGTGCCAAAGAGGAAACAACGGAAACATTCTACAGACTTGCCTTCGATGAGGCGGGTAAGCAGGCGTATCTGAGTTTCCCAATGACAAACATCGGCGAAATGGAGAACGTCAGAAAAGATATCGGTGAGTTTCGCCGGCTAATGAAACAATTTTTCACCTGCTTCGACCCGGGTGATTTGGAAGAATCAGAGCTGCTGCACAAAAGCCGGCAGGCAGGCGAAAAGGGTTTGGGTGTTGTGGAAGTGGCTGTATTGGGGCAAAAAGTACGATTAGATTTGCACGAGGTTCGGCAAATCGAGCGTGATATCAACAGCCAGATATACACCCGCGATTTTATGCTTATCGACCAGTCGGATATGATTATCAGCTTTATTCCGGAGCTGGCCGACGGGCGAGCGGCGATATCAAGCGGAGTGGAAAGAGAGCTTCAACACGCTCACGAAGCAGCCAAAGAAGTATATGTCATCTGGGCCGCAAAGCAAAGTCCCTCAGTATTCATTACGCAGACAGCGACAAAAGTATTCAGCAATCCGGCCGAGGCAGTAGAATTCTTCAAGAAAAAAGGATACATAAATCAGAAAGTGTAAAACGTAAAGCGAAAAATGTAAAGTCATAGCGTAAAATTGGAAACGAGATTGCTTCGCTGCGCTCGCAATGACCGTAAGGAATATCGAATCCTTCGACCGTGCTCAGGACAGGCGTCGAATAATGGGTTTTGAATGACGAATGTCGAATAGTAAACAGCAAATGTCAGAAAATACGAAAAGAAAACCATTGCCTCCTACATATTTCATAATATATTTGTTACTCGCAATAGGTCTGCATTTTGTTCCGCCTATAACGAAATTGATTTATAGCCCTTACAATTATATTGGAATTTTATTGATAGGAATTGGAATTTGGCTGAACATCTGGGCAGACGGGTTGCTTAAGAAAAACAATACAACCGTTAAACCGTTTGAGAAATCCACTTGTCTTATTGAAGAAGGTCCTTTTCTTTTCAGCAGACATCCTATGTATCTTGGAATGGTTGCCATTCTTTCAGGTGTTGCTGCCCTTTTAGGAAGTATTACGTGTTTTATTGCACCTGTTGGCTTCTTTATTACAATGGACGTCGTCTTCATCCCGCGTGAGGAAAGAGCTCTTGAAAAAACTTTTGGCCAGAAGTTTTTAGATTATAAGAAACGCGTCAGGCGATGGCTATAAGGGTAATAGGGTGCTGGAATATTACCCGCTGGCCACAATGCCATATACGCATAGAACATTGTAACAAGTTCAAAACAAAGGACATATAAGAAGTGACAGTCGCGGAAGAAAAGCAATTGGCCGGGTGCATCGACCATACGCTGCTTAAAGCCACTGCAACAAGCGAGCAAATCAAACAACTGTGCCGGGAGGCGAAAGAATATGGTTTCTGTGCGGTGTCAGTGAATCCGCGGTGGGTGTCTTTGGCGGCGGGCCAATTGCACGGCTCAAAAGTGAAGGTCGGAGGCGTAGTCAGTTTGCCGCTGGGTGCCGATTCGACCAAAATCAAGGTCGCACAAACGAGGGAAGCGATTTTCGCCGGTGCCGATGAGATTGATATGGTGGCTGATTTGGCGGCGATAATTAAGGGGGATTCGAGATATCTGACCAGACAGTTACAATCCGTGCTGGAAGTTTGCCGTTCGATGCGGCCGGCGGTTCTGCTAAAAGTGATAATCGAGTCGGCGGCTTTGACGCGGGAGCAAAAGATATTTGCCTGCGAAGTCGCAGATAAATGCGGCGTTGATTTTGTAAAGACGAGCACGGGAATGAATCCGGCCGGCGGCGCAACAATTGAAGATGTAAAATTGATGAAAGAGGCGGCACCGAACTGTAAAATAAAGGCGGCGGGGGGAATCAGAACGGCAAAACAGGTGATGGAGTTTCTCGAAGCGGGGGTGGAAAGAATAGGTACTTCCTCAGGGGTGCAGATGATAAACGAGTTCAGGGCGGGGGAAAAACGATGACGACGGGCACAGCGGCCGTAAGCAGGAAAAACATCCTTTGCAAACTGCACTACAAGAGAATCAGCACATCGATAAACCTGCCGGCTCTAAGTGAGACATTTGCCGGATTAGAGTCACCGTCGATTCTGGGCGGCAACGTGTCCAAGAAGGCCGCAGACAGGTTTAGTTACTGGGCGGCCCGTCCGAAAGAAGTATTTGAATTCAGGATGGGAGAAAAAGAGCCGTTCCGAAAACTGCACGAGGTACTGAACAAATACAAGCTGGAAGAAAGCTGCGACAACAATTTGCCGAAGGGAGTATTTTGCGGCGGATGGGTAGGGTATTTCAGCTATGAACTTGGTCGATATATTGAGCGGCTGCCTGAGACGGCCATAGATGACCTCAAGATGCCGTTGATTCGGCTGTGCTTCTACGACAGAGTGCTATGCTACGACCATATCGAAAAAGACTTCCGGCTGATTGCTTTGGAGCTGCCGGATGATATTGAAAGGTTAGGGGATAAATTAGCAGGTCTCGAACAATTATTAGCCAAAGCCCGGAAAGTTTCCGTACCACAACCGATGCCTGCGGACATTGAGAATATCGATTTTTCCAAAAGCCGCTGCAATATGGACAAAGACTATTACCTTCGAGC
>CAZQYB010000169.1:0-5047 GCA_964597535.1 uncultured Pirellulales bacterium
TCTCCCGGCGACCAGGTAAGGACCACGTTCGGGTCCACATCGTTGGCGCCGTCGGCTGGGTAGGGATTGCCTGCAAACTCCGGTCCAACCGGTGATGTGAACTGGAACGCGTAGAGCTTGGTATCTTGCATCTGAAACCGTAAACGAACTACCGTCCCTGAAAGACTTCTCACATTGGAACTGCCGCCCCATGTAACTACATGCTCGACAGAGTCGGTTTGGATTGTGTCGCAGTCGGTGATGTCGAAACCAGGTATCGCCGTCCCGAATTCATCGAGGATAGCGACGCGTGCCGAACCCGTCGCGGCAATATTTAATACAAGCTTGTTGCCTTCAAAAACCATCGGCAGTGAAGTTGCCGTGCCCGTACCACCCCCGGCATCGAGCGAAACAAATCCATCCAGACGCTGCCTGTAACGGTAGTAGTATCGCGCTGCGGAACCCCCGTGCGCTCCACCCTCATCGACATAATGCCAGATTTCATTACCACGGCGAATCAGCCCATACAGCGACAGTTCTTCATCCTTTGAGCCAAGAGGAATATACCAGTTCGTGCTGAAGAAATTCCAGCTCTCACCATCCCTGCTGACTCCAAGGTCAACGTGTCTCGGACCATCGTCGCCCGGATACCTCCACAGGAACGCCAGATACACATCCGGCGCCCACGGATATTTTATTGCACGGGTCCTGTAAACCTGGCCTGCCCCGGTAGCATAGAATTCAACAGGCCCTTCACACGTAACTGAAGGGAATGGATATCCCTCGAAATATGGTGTCACCATATGGTAGAATGGCCAGGCCTTGAGAATCTCATCGGTCCAGAACCCTACTGCAACCCGCCCATCGGCATCCGCACATTCTTCGTCGGGGTCGTCAAAACTGCTGTCACGCTTGATGTAACTTGCGTATCTTCCGCGCTGGTCATCCCAAAAACATTCACCTTCACCACCACTGCGCAGCGGAAGCTGAATCGTTTCATTTCGCCGCCAGTTTAACCCGTCGGGCGATATAAACATATACATACCCCTGTTGGCTACAAATGCGTTCACCTTGTACTGTTCTTCAGGAGCTACATTAGGATTAAGGTCCTTGAAGAAAGAGCCGTACAGCGGTGTCTCGGTAATTATTTCCTCTTGCATAGTAAAATCGAGTCCATCCGGAGAAGTCGCCAGGTAGGTTGTTCCGGTGTTCGAGCTATATCCCTCGGGAATAGCCATATAAACTACGCCATTCACATCATAAACGCTCGGACGCCATGCAGACTTCGCTATTGAAAAATCCTTCGAGATTGCCTGCTTGCCGTATGGCTGGTTCATCGTGATTTGCACACTTGACATAGTGTCAATAATGGCATCATCAATGAAAACATGCTTCCGCACGCCAAGGTTCAGCGTACCAGGCGGAGGACCGGGGTCAAACAGCAGCGGCGGGCCGTTCGCCACTGAAGGCGGAAACGCACCCCCGCCATAATTTCTCGAAAAACTCTCAGGTGTGAAATTACCGGAATAACGAACGACGTCAGAAATGCGCATCTCGTCTATCATACCACTGGCCGAGTTGCTTGCGTGTCGGTCGGTACCTACAGCAAAATTAAACCGGTTCTGCCTGCGCTCTTCATAACTCATATCATCAAAACCACGGTGTTCGTGCTCGCGGTCCGCAGGGATTTGCAAATCAGGTATCGGCTGTACTGAAACAGATGAAACCGTGGCAACAGCCTGCTCAACTCCGTCCACGAAATGACGGACGGTTGAGCCATCCCGAGTAAACGCAACGTGATGCCACGCACCTATCGATAGCCCGGTCGGACAGGTCGCCTGCACACCCGCATAATAATTCACAAGCTCGAAAGAGCTTCCATTTAGCGTCAAAGAAAGACCCGGCTCGTATGCCCAGCCAAGGTCAATAATGGAAATACCGCTGCCCCCCGACGAAAGATTCAACCACAGTTCAATCGTCCACGTATCACCGGCCAGTCCGTTAAGCAGGGCCCCCGAACCCTCGGTCGGCCCCCAAAGACCGCTCGGGGTCCCATCTTCTTCCCGCAGCTCTTCTTCCGGTACTTTACCTGCAAAACCCGCGTAACAGACCGCGTAATCGCCCCCGGATACACTCAAGGCGTTACCGTATTTGCCAGCAACTATACTGCCGCCATCCATTAAGCAGAGGTCCGCCTTCTCATATTCACTGGCATCGGTCAGCGTGGTGTGCGGATAGTCAGCTTCATCGAAAAGCCATAAACCCACAGTGCCACTGTCAGGGAATGAGACGGCCTCAATAAGGCCGGGGAAGGAAAAAATGATGATTGAAAATATCAGCTTTCTACACACGGCACTCCTCCTTCAAAATCTATAAGTGCAGTACACACAAATGGTTACAAAAAAACCGCATTTGGCCGCGTACATCTAACACAGTCATATCCGGGTGTGCCTTATGATACGTATTGTATTATACACCGTCGGCTCCCAAAATGCAAGCGTTAAACCCGCATTTCACCCGGCAGGATATTTGTCACTATAAGGGGAAACTATAAAAAACCATACCTGCTCGAAAACAAGTTGACGCCAAATAGCTCAATAGTTTACAATCCCTTGGTTTTTTTGGACTTAATTAAAGGCAAAGGAGGTAACAGTCATCGATGTTTAATGTAAACGAGTTATTGAAGGAAAAGCTAACGGCGGAAAATTATAACAAGCTCATCGCACTGGACAATCCGAAGATGCACGATTTTGTCGCCGATGCGATTGAGCTTACAGAGCCGGCCTCGGTCTTTGTCTGCACAGACTCGCCCGAAGACACATCCCACATTAGAGAGCTGGCAATAAAAACCGGCGAAGAAATACCGCTCAACATCCCCGGACATACCTGCCATTTCGATGGATATCACGACCAGGCACGCGATAAAGCCAGAACAAAATATTTACTTTCGCCCGGCTCGGAGTTAGGCGAAAATCTTAATTCCATCGAAAAGAAAGCCGGTGTCGAGGAGGTCCGTTCTTTTCTTGCAGGTTCAATGGCCGACAGGGAAATGCTGGTCTGTTTCTTTTGCCTCGGCCCACTCGATTCTGATTTCTCTATCCCCTGCATTCAGATAACTGATTCCTCCTATGTCGCTCACAGCGAAGTCATCCTGTATCGGCCCGGATACGAGCAGTTCAAAAAAATCGGCTCTTCGCCCAACTTCTTTAGATTTATTCATTCCGAAGGTGAAATGCAAAACGCCGTAAGCAAAAATATAGACAAACGCCGTGTTTACATCGACCTCGAAGAAAACCTCGTTTACAGTGTCAACACACAATATGGCGGCAACACCATAGGCCTCAAAAAATTGGCTCTGCGACTGGCTATCAATAAGGCCTCAAAACAAGGATGGCTCGCAGAGCATATGTTTGTTATGGGCGCTCACGGCCCGGCCGGCCGCGTAACTTATTTCGCCGGCGCGTTCCCATCCGCCTGTGGAAAAACCTCTACATCTATGATACCGGGACAAACCATCGTTGGTGATGATATTGCTTACTTGCGCAAGAAAGACGGGCAAGCCCGTTGTGTAAATGTCGAAAAAGGAATTTTCGGCATCATTCGCGATGTCAATTCGGAAGACGACCCTGTCATTCACGAGGCTCTCACTAAACCTGGGGAGGTAATCTTCTCAAACGTCTTAATTGATAGTAACAAGAAACCGCATTGGCTCGGTATGGGCGCTGAATTGCCGACTGAAGGAACGAATCACTCCGGCAAATGGCATAAGGGCAGAAAAGACGCCGACGGCAAAGAAATTACCCCCTCGCACAGAAATGCTCGCTATTGCCTCAATATCCCGGACCTTAGTAATCGTGACCCGTCAATCGAAGAGCCGGAGGGCGTACCCGTCGGCGGCATCGTCTATGGCGGACGCGACAGTGACACCTTGGTCCCCCTCGAGCAGGCTTTTAACTGGACCGAGGGCATTATCATAAAAGGCGCTGCCCTCGAGTCGGAAACCACCGCTGCAACACTTGGCAAAGAAGGCGTCAGGACCTTCAATCTAATGTCGAATCTCGATTTCCTTTCAATCCCCCTCGGCCGATATATCCAGAACAATCTCGATTTCGCCAAAGGAATTGATAATCCACCGTTGGTTTTCTCGGTCAATTACTTCCTCAAAGACAAAGACGGCAAATATCTAAACGGTATGGCTGACAAGAAAATCTGGATTTTATGGGCTGAACTGCGCGTAAACGGCGACGTTGATGCCATCAAAACGGCGACCGGCTTAATCCCAAAATATGAAGACCTCAAAAAACTATTTAAAGAGCATCTCGGCACGGAATACACCCAACCCGACTATATTCAGCAGTTCACGATTCGCATACCTGAAAATCTCGCCAAGCTCGACCGCGTTGAAAGTATCTACAAACGAATGGTCTCAGACACGCCTCAAATTCTTTTCGAGACGTTTAACGAGGTCCGCAAACGCCTAAAAGCAGCCGGCAGCAAGCACGGCGATTACATCTCGCCGCTGGATTTAATAATTCAATAGACAATCAACTGCAGTCTGTATATATTGTGCATATCTTTAAGAAATGGTAAGCGTAAAATTACATTTTAGGAGGAATCATAATGCAAACTAACAAAACGTGTGCTGAATCCGGTTGCCCTCTTATGATGAATCGTCGCAGTTTCCTGGCAACGGCGGGCACCGTAGCGGCGGCTACGGAGTTGGGCGCGCTCGACTTCGCCTCGTCGCTGTTCGCTGCCGAGTCGAAGCCCGCCAGAAAACCTTCGATTCGAGCAGTGTTCGTCCGTCCGAAGATTGACCGCTACTGGATGGGCTGGCCCGGCGCCGCCTACGACATCAAAGCACGTCAGCGGCAATACACCGATGTGCTGACCAACGCCGCCAAAAAGTTTGGTGTTGACCTGATGGTTTCGCCCGAGCCGCTCCACAGTCCCGACCTCGTCAATACATTCCTCGAAAATCTAAAGAAGGCTCCGCCGGACGGACTAATGGTCATCAGTATGTGCCTGCATCATACCGGCTTTAGGTCCTGGGCTCACACTAACAACA
>CAZQYB010000170.1:0-4915 GCA_964597535.1 uncultured Pirellulales bacterium
ACATTCTTTATGTCGTGGTTTTGAATATGGCTAAAGATTACTTTTGAAGACGCCAGAATCAACCCAATGAAAAAAGATAAAGTATACGCATAATAATCGCTCAACAGGAACTTAATGACTCTTGCCCCGGCTAAAAGAGCGCTACCAATCCCCAGCATCAGCACCAACAGGAAAAGTAAGTCTAATTTTTTAATGTCTTCTTTTAAGCTGTCTCGTCTTCTATGAATTGGATATGTAAAAATATCATAGAACAGTTTGGGAGAGAAACTTTTCACTGCATTTATTAATCGACTGTAAATTCCGGTTATAAACGCAACCGTACCCCCCGAAATGCCGGGTATTAAATCACAAACTCCCATCAAGAAACCTTTTAGAAATATCAAAATTTTATTCTTCATCTTTGTGCTTTTAGCCATAACGGTTATTCATAACTTCTCCGTTGCAGGGACTATTTGACAATTATTATAAGTTAATTCGTAAGAGCTTTCACCAGCTTTTTCGAGATTGTGTTTACCTGCGGCTTTACCCCCCTGCCGAACAAGGTCTGCACTATCTCCGCCGGGGTGGCAAAAATCAGCTTTCTCGGATTTCTTATCGCATCAACGGTGAACAGGTGGGATTTTGAAGTTTTTGCACTAAAGGGCTTGGATTATCGAACAGCAAATGCTATAACCGGATTGTCTCTGGCCGGCTTGGCAAGAGCCGTAGCTTGGGTGGGGATGCAGTTCCTATCGCACCCTCTCTCACGAATAGCGGCGATTGTGTCGGCGCACTGCAAACCGTTGACAATTTATCGAAAGGATACAAAAATGATGGCAAGAGAGATTAGAAGTTTGGTTGTCGTGGCACTATTTGCCTTCCTTGCTTTACCTGGGCCGGCTTTTGCTTTTAGTGGAGTAGGCACTGGAACGGAAATTAACCCTTACATAATCACAAATGTTGAAGAACTTCAACAGATGAAAACCAATTTAGATGCGTACTACGAGCTGGGTAATGATGTTGACGCTTCTGAAACCTACACTTGGAACGAAGGCCGGGGATTTGGGCCGGTTGGTAATCACCCAAGCCCCTTTACCGGCGTCTTTGATGGCCAAGGACATAGAATAAAAGCTTTGCATATAAACCGGCCTTCTGATACCGGGGTTGGCTTGTTTGGCTATACCTCCGACGCTGAAATAAGTCGTATCGGCCTGATTGACGCAGACGTATATGGCAACTACTTCGTCGGCAGCTTAGTAGGCGGTTGCCGTGATGGTTCGGTGGTCTCCAATTGTTATGCGGCTGGGCAGGTCACAATCTCCGCGAGCGGAAGCAGCGACGCGAAATCTGGCGGCCTGGTTGGTGCTTGCGGCCGCTCGACTATTTCCCAATGCTACTCGGCCGTAAACGTGACCGCGCTTAGCAGCAGATATCAAATTGGTGGCTTATGCGGTTATTTGAGGGCCTTGGCCGGTGACCCACCTGCACTTATTATTAATTGTTATTCCGCCGGCACGGTAACCAGTAACGGCTGGAAAGTTGGTGGTCTTCTTGGGGACGCCGATGGTCGGAACGCGAAAGTTTCGATGTGCTATTCAGTGGCAAAAGTCACCGGTACCCACAAAAAGGGATTAGTAGGTTTTAATTTCAGAAGCCCAACCATTGAGGATAGTTACTGGGACAAAGAAGCATCAACTTGCTCGTCAAGCCGTGGCGGGGCTGGTAAAACCGCAGAGGAGATGATGCAACAAGCCACTTTCGCAAACTGGGATTTCGTCAATGTGTGGGACTTGCTTGAAAATGAAAGTTACCCTTCTCTACTAAAAGAGGTCGATTCCGGAATGGCCGTTGTTAACAACATCGAGCATCTTATACGCGAGAAGGTTGAGCAGTGGAAGAAAATTGACGTTTTACTGAGGAAAGAACAGAGGGCCTACAGGGCACTGGACGAGATGCTGCGCAGCGGTGATTACGGGAATTTAGGTTACAGCGGCATTGTCACGGCAAGAGAGGAGATTTATTCTGTGATACAACAGGATGAACAGTTAAAGCAGGCAATGGAGTACAGCATCGAAAGGCTGGAAAGTGCTCTGGTGGCTTTAGGCTTTGAGCTTGTGCCTGAGGCGTCTGATTAGCTTGAGCAACAGAAACGTTCAATACCTTAAGAACAGAACAGCCCCTGAAAAGCCAGACTTGCCCTCCGAACAAACCGCCATCCTCTTACTGCCTGGCTTGGCTGCGGCTTTATTGAGAAAAACCTGTCAGAAGATTGAATTTCCCAGACAGATTTGATATTCTAACGAAAAACAGGCCCAGCGTTGCAGCCCGGATGATATATGGGAATCCCAGTTAATTTTGTTATTGGCGGCTGGTGATTATGAATGAGGCACAAAAGGAAATTCTGCTCAAGACTGCCCGCGATACCGTTGAGGCAATTATTACCAACGAGCCGATTCCAAAGCCGGAGTCGGATGACCCTGAGCTTAATGCCAATTGCGGCTGCTTTGTAACATTAAAAAACAGAGACCGGCTGCGGGGTTGCATCGGCCAGTTTATTTCCGAGGTGCCGCTGCTCGAGCTGGTTGTTGAAATGGCCAAGGCCTCAGCCACCGGCGACCCGCGGTTCTTTGCCGACCCGATAACAGCCGATGAGCTGAAACAATTGGATATAGAAATTTCCGTTTTGTCACCTTTGAAGCGGACGGACGACCCACTGAGTCTGCGGCTTGGGGCTGACGGCATCTATATTAAGAAAGGCGCTACCTCCGGCTGCTTTCTGCCTCAGGTTGCTACAGAGACCGGCTGGACGAAGGAGGAGTTTCTTTCATATTGCTGCGCACACAAAGCTGGACTGGCCCCTGACGCCTGGAGAGACCCAGACACCGAGGTCTATCTTTTCACCGCCGATGTGTTCGGCTCACCACCCAAAGGAAACGAATAGATTCCTGCTTTTGCAGGAATGACAAAGCAGGAAAGAGATGGTTGTGGCAAGAAGATTTGCCCTGATTTTGATAATTGTGGTTGTTTGCCTGGCGGGTTGTTCCGAAAACGCATCTTCGGTAAAGACCGGGAATCGGCGGGTCAATAGCTCATCCAATATGCTTGATTACCTGCAGCAGCAAAATCTGCCGGCGGTAAAATCTGTCCAAATCTGGCACAACGAATACGGCGATGGTCTTATTATCACTACCAGGCATTACAGGATTTATACAACACTGCTGGATTCTTTAATGCTTTACGAGCTTCCCGGGTTTATGGAATCGGCCTATCGCGGCTATAACAGCCAACTGCCCGGGCCCATCGAAACGACGACGAAGTTTACGATTTATCTTTTTGCCGAGCGTCGGCAGTGGGAGGATTTTACGAAAACCTTTGCGGGTCCGCAGGCGTCGGTGTTCTGCAAAATAAAGGCCGGCGCGTATTATCTAAACGGCGCGTGCGTGGTATATTATATCGGCAGAGAGCGGACTTTTTCCGCTCTTGGACACGAGGGGTGGCATCAGTTCAACAGCAGACATTTCAAGTTCCGTCTGCCGAGCTGGCTCGACGAAGGTATCGCAATGCTCTTTGAAACACATAGAAGCGAGAAGGGGTTTTTTTATTTTGAGCCGGGCCGGAATTTATATCGATTGGGTGCGCTTAAGAAAACGTTGATGAACAACAAAACGATACCGCTGAAAGAACTAATAGCTATGAATCCGGGCGAAGTGCTTATCACGAATGAGACCGAGCGTGTGATGGCATTTTACGCCCAGTCGTATGCGCTGGTGCGGTTCCTTCGGGAAGAGGGTTACGGGAAACGGCTGGGCAATTATCAGCAGATGCTTCTGGATGGTCTGTGGGGCCGCTGGCCGCTGAGTGAGGCGGGTAAAAGAATCGCGGCAGATAGGAACATCCCACTGACTGTCCGGTGGAACAGGGCCGTGGGCCTGCTGTTGTTTAAGCATTATATCGGTGATGATTTTTACAAAATAGAAGAAGAATACCTGGCGTTTTGCAGAAAAATAGTTTATCATGTGCGTTTCAAAAAATAGCGTACAGCGTTTAGCGGACAGTAATGCCAAACCAATCCCCAATTTCATTTATTCTTGCTTCGGCCTCGCCTCGGCGAAAACAATTGTTGGCCGAGGTCGGCTATGAGTTTAAGGTTTCCGTCCCTGCGATTGACGAGTCGGCTCTTTCGGCTGAGGGAGTCAATCCTCGTGAGTATGCGGAACGGCTGGCCCTGGCCAAGGCGAAAAATGTCGCCGAAAAATTCCCGAAAAGTTTGGTCGTCGGTGCGGATACCGTTGTTGATTTTGACGGAGAGATAATCGGCAAGCCGAGCGATGCAAAAGAAGCGGAGCAAATCACCAGAAAGCTGTTCAGCAAACCTCATAAGGTGATAACCGCCGTTGTGATTGTCAGGTTGAGCGACGGCATTGAATTGGTCGAAAGTGATAGCACAACGATTTATCCGAAAAAAATGAGCGATGAGCAGATAGCCAAGCATATCAAGAGTAAATCTTGGCAGGACAAGGCCGGCGCTTATGCGATACGGGAGCAGGGCGATGAGTTTATTGAAAGAATTGAGGGCAGTCTGACTAATGTGATGGGCCTGCCGATGGAGCTTTTGGGGCGGCTGCTGGGAAGAATTATTGATTGAGATTGCCGGCCCCGTTTGAAATTGGGTTTGTTCCCCCTTCGGTAGGGATAAATTGGGTTTGTTTTGCCCGCGTCTGCCAACTCGTTCATTTTCATAATCCTTTGTTGAATAGAAGTTTACATTCATTTTGGCTTTTCGGAAATTGGGTTTGTTTTGCATAATTAACTTATAGCGTATAGCGTACAGCGTACAGCGTGGAGAATAGAAAAAATAGCGTATTGCGTATTGCGTATTTCGTAGCTCGTATTTCGTATCTCGCCGGTTGAGGCCGGGACGGCCGGCATTATTTAT
>CAZQYB010000171.1:0-4792 GCA_964597535.1 uncultured Pirellulales bacterium
ATGTCACTATAACCGGAAAAATCGCCATATATCTGGAACGAAAAGAGAACGCAGGCAGTCAGGATGTGCGCTCCGCTGTACTGGCCTGGATTTGCGAAAATCGGGTTTATCAATATTCCGATGCTGTCGGCGACGGCGACTTTTTTAAACAGGCCATAGCTTATCTGCTGCAGAGCCCCCATAGTATCAACGGGACGTGCCCTGGTCACGCCTCGTTTGATTTCACCGATGAGGTGACGTGCCCTTTCAATCGGGCCGGCCACAAGCTGCGGGAAATATGCCACGAAAAGCGCAAATCGCCAAAAGCTGGTCTCGACCGTGGTCTTTCCGCGATATAAATCAATGGTGTAGGACATCGTCTGGAAGGTATAGAATGAAATTCCCACCGGCAAGACGAACTCCCAGCCCTTCGGATAGGGCGGCAGGTCCCACCCCAGGGCTGCGCCGAGCACCTGGGCGTTTTGATAAAAGAAATGTCCGTACTTGAAAAAGGCCAGAATTCCAAGGTTGCCGCACACACTGAAAGTCACGAGCCACTTATGCCTGTTTTTCGGCCAGTTCAGAAAACCCAGCCCGCAGAAGTAGTCCAATACAGTCGAAGCCACTATCAAAATTATGTATGCCGGGTTCCAGCACATGTAGAAAAAGTAACTCGAGACAAGCAGGAACAGAACGCGCGGCAGGCCCCGCCCCGAACGGATTGCTCCCAGGGCATAGTAGATAGGCAGAACAATCAGAATGAACATGAGGAAGTTGATGCTGTTAAACCACATGGATGATAGCTATCCTTATCATTAGAAAACTATTAACAGGGCTTTAGCAGAATCTCCCAGACAAGCTCACCTTTGTTACCTGCCCTGTCTGAAACGATAACTTTGAACCGATAAAACTTCGGCGCTTTGAGAGTTTTGGCCGGCTTGAAAGTGACCTTGTCGGAAGTAATCCTGCACTTTGCAGTGATGTCCTTGCCGTCCATAAATAAGCGAACAGATTTGGGTTCTATACCGGAGCCTTCGTCGTCATATTCGGCCCAAATGAGTGGACGGTTGTCGGGCGGAAACGCGCCAACCATATAATCGAGTTTTCCCAAATGGCTTTCGATTTCTGGCGCCGTCCTGTCCTCGCCGGCCAAAGTCACAAATTCTTGATTGGCATGACTGGGCTGCTGCGGTATATCTTCTTGAGTGCCCGGCGTGGTTTGTCCTGTCTGCTTAGCAGTTATGGTTTGAGGAAACGTCAGAGTTTCTGCAGAAAAGTCCTCCAGGGCCCTGGCGATTGTCCGGCTCAGCCGCCGGCTTCCAACATGATTGAGATGGTCGAAGTCAGCGTATTCACGGTCAGTGAAGCCGTTGTTGCCTCCCTTGTGAAGGTCAAGAAAGCGATAGTTGCCGAATTCCTTCTCCAGCGATTTCAACATTGACATCAGTTTGTCATAATCGTCATTCGGCGTGCCGTCGGCATCCGCGGCAGGACTCCGCATCAGGCTGTCGTGCATTGGCGGGACAAAGCAGACCAGCCGAATCCTGGACTGTCCGAGAAAAGCGACCAGCTCCCTGAATTTTTGCAGGCGAGTCTCGTCAAGCTCAAACCGACCGGACTCAAGCGATTCAAGTATCTTCTCAACCTCGTTATGAACGGCTACATCTATGGTCCTGGATTCGGGAAATTCCATAAATCCCCACTTGCTGATGCCAATCGCCGGCTCGGCGTGGAAGTGCGCACGCGTGCGGTCTCCGGTCAAACCATCCAGGAAAATGGATTTCAATTTGGAGCGGTGGGCGAACGCGGCAGAGAGCTTGCTCATCACCCGGTGTGCTCCCAAGTCTAACGCGGCTTTCATACCGGTTTTTGAATGGCCCTTATTAGCAGCAGGATGGTCCGAGCAATAGCCCCTGCTTTTCAGGAATAATTCGTGAACAGGGTCCTGCCAGTATCGATTAAAGATGCGTGGCGAGATTCCCCAGACTATCGTCCGCAGGCGGGGGAGGTCGGAAAAGTATTCGTGGACGAGGAGGTCGGTAAATTCAACTCCGCTGCTGGCCGGCGCAAAGTTGAAGGCCGTAACGCTGGATTTGTCCGATTGGCCGTTGAACAACTCGGGGTCCACGCCGTGGCGCGTTCTGGAATCTCCCACGGCAATTGTTTCGAGCTGATTCTTAATCCGGTCAAACTGCTGGAATTTCAACGAATAGTAAAGCGTGTGGTAATGGTCCAGGTCCGGCACGCCGCGATACTGTCGAGGAACAAAAAATAAACTTGCCCGGTCAAGCAGAAGAAAGGCCAGAATCCCGATAGCTACCCAAAGCCACCTTCTCCTCGGCGTCGCAGCTGAGGGCCCCACACCCGGAGCAGGTCCCGGCATATTGTGAGCATTTAAGTGAGAAGCCATTATAGAAACATTGACAATATAAGAATTTTGTTTTCTTCCAAGATTAAAACCCGATTTTATTTGGGAACAATGTTATTCACACTTGCAGATTTCTTCTCGGAATCAAAGCCCTTGATGAGGTCGTTCAGTATCAGCGTCAGTGTCTTACTGCCATAGTTGTTGAGATGGTCCATATTGTCGAAATCCGTACCTGCAATTTTATGTCTGCCCTTATTGTTCACGTCCACGAAATAGAAATTGGGATACTTTTTCTCGAAGGCCCTCATTTTCGCCACGAGTTCATCGTAAGCCTCGCGAGTAGTCCCGTCGTCATCGGCGCAAGGCTGTCCCGCAGAGACCGGATGTATCGGCGGGGTAAAAGCAAGCAGCTTGACGTTTCGCTTTTCGAGCATGGCGATCATCGATTCAAAAGCGTTAACCCGCTTGGCGTCGAACTCGTATCTTCCCCTGCGGAGGCTTCTCCTGGCGTCCTTCTTGTCATCCTCGTCTTCAAAATCGTCGTTCCCAACCCCGTCTTCAACCTCATATCCAATATGATGGTCTCGGCCTAAATCAGGGTCGCTTCTCGGCACCAGTTCGGTTACTTTCTGCTTCCACACTCCCCAGCCCATTCTATCGGTGCGATAGGCGGTGCCGCCTTTGATACTATCGGCTCCCCAGTTGTCATAATACTTATTAAAGATACGTGGTGACGTGCCGTAAACCACCCACTCGAGATTAGGCGCAAGCGGGAGATAATCCTCGATTATTGCCTTGCAGCGTCCCAGCCCCGACCCTCCCTCGCTGAAATTCAACGCCATCGGATGTTTCAGGTTTTTCTCGCCGAGAAAATATCTCGGATTGATCCCCGCCTGACCACGTGAATCTCCAAACGCAGCGATTTTCAACTGGTTTCTCAACTTAATCAGCAGCTTTCTGGCACTGCCCAAGCCGCCCTGGTCCTTAATGTTATTGCGGTCGATAGGTCTGACGTTTTTGTTGATAATACTGGCGTCGCCGGCGATTTGCAGGTGAATCTCAGTATCTTCCGTGTCGGCCTCTATATCGTATTTCAGTTTTTCGCTGGGAGAGAGCCTCCTTCTGATTCTGAAGAAGACGACCTCTCCAACCGATTTCCTTACCGCCTCGGCAATCGGCCCAGGCATGTCTTCGGCTCTAATCTCTCCACCTAATTTTATCAGCGAACCGTCCTCTGCAACGACAAACTCGGTTCGTCTACCGTCGGCACTTTCGGCTTCAACCTCATAGACAATCTTGCCGTCATCGTTATCACGGTCGATATCCTCAATCTCAAAACCCTTCGTCTCGCGCTCAATGGTCTCGCGAACAGCCTGAGGCACTTGGGAGAGCGAAACATCCCTGGCACCAGCCATAGAGACACAAAGACTGAGGAACAGCAAGAAAGCGATTTTTTGAAGGTTTCCGGTAAAACGATGGTTTTCAAAATTCCCGAACATAATATCTTCCTATATTAACAACAATCTCCTGTTATGTCAAATTCTGCAATAGTGCTGCCGGCAATCGACTGTTTGGGCCGAATAATCGTGGTCCACTATGTGGCCTGCCGCGACACAGATTCTATTACAGGGCCCTGAGCACAAGTCGCGTGTAAGGGCGTTTGTTACGCATCGAAACGGCGAAGACATCGATTTTCTGCGGCTGGTCATCGGCGGAGTCGTCTGTATAGCGGATGGTTCTGTCGTTGAGCGTGATCGACAGGCGCACACTTTCCAAAGAGATTCGTTCCAGCCTGACATTGAAGTAAGAATACTTGCCCGGCTTAAGCTCAAAGCCGGGGATCCTACCCATAAGGCCCGAATTCCTACTCATAAGATCACCCCGATTGACAGGCTTTTTGCCGAACATGCCCGTCTTGTGGACCTCTCTGGTACAATCCACCCATCGCGTAGGCCCAGCCATCATGTTCGGGCCAAAACGAAAGTTGTAACCTTTGAATCCTTTATAGCCGTCGTGGTCGGGGCCTCTTTCAACAGACTCAAACAATCCGACCCGAATGTCACTCGTCCCTGCCAGACACGTAATATCATCGTCGAAGCAACTGTCGGGACATTTTAAGCAGTCCTCGCAATCATGGTCGCCGTCGCTCATAAACATATAAGATTTTTGCACCACATCGCCCACACGGCTCAAACGCTGCTGTGGGATACTGGTGATGAACTGTTCTCTTCCCTTGGGCGTCCACTCCAGGTCGCCGTCGGCGTTGACGAACAGCCTCTCAGGGTCAGAGTCAAGATACCAAACCGTCCCGTCCCAACTAACCCCCGGTTTGTCACCGCTGAAGATGTCCTTGACCTGTTTTGGACCGCTTCCAGCGAGCGCCTTTGCACCAATCGCCGATATCTTGTAATAGTTCTTAGTTGGAGTGTTGGGTGAAACGACCAG
>CAZQYB010000172.1:0-4784 GCA_964597535.1 uncultured Pirellulales bacterium
ACCGTTTCCGGGTTGCAGTTGACCATAATCGACTCAAAGCCTTCATCACGCAGTGCAAATGCGGCGTGGACACAGCAATAGTCGAATTCGATTCCCTGGCCAATCCGGTTTGGTCCCCCGCCAAGGACCATAATCTTGCGTTCCCGGGTTACACCGACCTTGTCAGGTGCGTTGTACGTGGAGAAATAATAAGCGGCGTTTTCAACTCCACTAACGGGCACAGGTTCCCAGCACTCGACAACGCCAAGGTTGGTGCGCTGCCGGCGGATTTTTTCCTCCGGAAGTTTGAGCAACTGGGAAAGATAACGGTCGGCGAAACCATCCTTCTTGGCCTGCATTAAGAGTTTGTCGGGAAGCTGCTTGCCTTTGTACTTTAGAATTTGTTCTTCGAGCCGAACAAGCTCCTGCATTTGCTCGATGAACCAGCGTTTTATATATGTCTTCTCGTGGAGGGCATCGATGTCGGCACCTTTTCGCAGCGCCTCGTACATAATAAACTGCCGTTCGCTGGTTGCGGTGCTCACGAGGTTCATCAATTCATCAAGTGAGAGTTTGTTGAAATTCTTTGCAAAGCCAAGCCCGTATCGGCCGTTTTCCAGTGAGCGGATGGACTTTTGGAAGGCCTCCTTGTAATTTTTGCCGATGCTCATCACCTCGCCGACAGCGCACATCTGTGTCCCGAGCTTGTCTTCTACGCCCTTGAATTTTTCAAAGGCCCACCGAGCGAATTTGACGACGACATAATCACCTGAAGGGGTGTATTTCTCAAGCGTGCCCTCTCGCCAGTACGGAATCTCGTCCATCGTTAACCCACCGGCCAGTAGTGAGGAAACAAGGGCAATTGGAAAGCCCGTGGCCTTTGAGGCAAGCGCCGACGAGCGTGACGTTCTTGGATTGATTTCGATTACAACGACTCGGCCGGTTTTCGGGTCGTGGGCGAACTGTATGTTCGTACCGCCGATGACCTCGATGGCATCGACAATATCGTAGGAGTATTTTTGAAGTTTTTGCTGAAGCTCCGGAGCGATAGTCAGCATAGGGGCGGTGCAGTAAGAATCTCCGGTGTGAACGCCCATTGCGTCGACGTTTTCGATAAAGCAGACGGTTATCTTCTGGCTTTTTGAATCGCGGACGACTTCCAGCTCCAGTTCTTCCCAACCCAGGACCGACTCTTCGACCAGAATTTGGCTGACAAGACTTACCGACAGGCCTCGGGCCGCCACTGTGCGAAGTTCCTCGATGTTAAAGACGGCACCGCCGCCGGTGCCACCCATAGTGTACGCCGGGCGGATTATCACGGGATACCCGAGTTCGTCCGCGATTTTTTCCGCTTCTTCTACGCTGAAGGCCAGCTTGCTCTTTGGTATCTCGATGCCCAGCCGATTCATTGTTTCTTTGAAGGCGCCGCGGTCCTCACCCCGTTTTATGGCATCGACCTGAACGCCAACCACCTGGACGCCATATTTCTCGAGCACGCCTGCCTCGGCAAGCTCGGAAGACAGATTAAGTGCGCTTTGGCCGCCAAGATTGGGCAGGAGTGCATCAGGGCGTTCCTTTTCGATGATTTTCGTCATAGTGTGCAGGTTGAGCGGCTCAATATAAGTTGCGTCCGCCATACCCGGGTCGGTCATAATTGTTGCCGGGTTCGAGTTGACCAGCACTATCTCGTAGCCCAATTTGCGAAGTGCCTTGCAGGCCTGGGTGCCGGAATAGTCAAACTCACAGGCCTGGCCAATGATAATTGGGCCGGAGCCAATTATCATTACCTTGTTTATGTCTGCTCGCTTTGGCATACTGGATTCTCCGCTTTTCCTGGAATCTTATTCTGTCGGGTTCACAAACACAAAATAACGTATTTTGGAACCCACCCAAGTATATTGTGCTGGATTAAACTACATAGGGATTGAACTGTCAAATAAGAAAATTTTATAAGCCACGTAAGCAAAATCGATTTAGTAAATAATCACTATCTTTATTTGCTGATTCATACGTCCATAGTTAAAAAGTGTCCTCTTGTTCCGCAAAATACGAGCTGCGGGCAAATGGCGAACACATCACCCAGGAAAAGCCCAACCCAATTGCTTTCTGCTTCCACCAGTCAAATCTCGCAGGGCTGATATACGCGGCAACTTCAAGTGAGTTCTTTGACGGTTTGAGGTATTGACCGATTGTGATTCTATCACAGCCCACATTGCGCAAATCTCGCAGGACCTCTTCGACCTCAGCGCCGGTTTCTCCCAACCCCAGCATAATCGAAGATTTAGTCTGGATCTTGTCGTGGCCTTCTTTGGCCATTTTGAGTAGATTAAGCGACCGTTCGTAGCTTCCACCTGCTCTGGCGATTGGGTACAGAGATGGCACGGTTTCGACGTTATGGGCGAATACGAAAGGCAAAGCATCCCGTAAGATTTCTACGGCCGTGGCTTGGCAACCGCGAAAATCGGGCGTCAGTATTTCGAATCTGGTATTCGGGCGATGCCGCCTTACTTCGTTAATGCAATCGCGAAAATGGCCGGCGCCGCCATCGGGCAAATCATCACGGTCAACGCTGGTAATCACCAGATATTTCAATCCCAATTGCATCGCCATCTCGGCCAAGCGCGCCGGCTCGGTCGGGTCCGGCGGTGCGGGTTTGCCACTGGCTACCGAACAAAATTTGCAGTTCCGTGTGCAGACATTACCTAAAATCAGGACTGTTGCCGTCCCTCTTGCCCAGCATTCGCCTCGATTGGGACAGTTGGCGCTGGTGCAGATTGTCTCCAGGCCCAGAGAGCTTAATACTTTGTTAGTGCGGTCGTAGGTTTCTCCAGTCGGCAAAGGCCTTTTCAGCCAGGGCGATAATCCCGAACCCGAAAAGCGCTTCGCTGCCTTTGGTTTTGTTGCGGGAGAAAAATGTCTAATAAGCAGTTGGGATAATTTTTCCTTTACCTGATTCATTGAATACTGCTTGCCTGTTTCTCTCAGCGCCGAAGTCATTTCCATCCCATCGAGGCCGCAGGGTTCTATGTAATTGAAAATACTCAGGTCGTTTTGAATGTTTATTGCCATCCCGTGATAGGTTACCGATTTTGATATGCGTACGCCGATAGAGGCAATTTTTTTCTCACCGACCCATAGACCGGGAAAGCCTTTTCGTCTCTGGCTTCTGACCCCTAATTGCCCCACCAGCTCTGCGCCTATCACTTCCAGCTCTCTGATGTATTCGCTAATGCCAAGACCAAAATCGGCCAAATTCAAAATTGGATAAAAAACCAACTGGCCCGGATTATGTGCGGTCGCACCGCCGCCTCTTCGTATTTCAACCACATCGATTTGCTTCTGTGCCAAAGCGCTGCGATTGGCCAGTAGCTTATTGGCGCTTTGCCGGGCGCCGAGAGTAATAACAGCCGGGTGTTCAGCGATTAAAACTGTATCTGGTATTTTGCCGTTGCGTCTCTTATCTCGTAATTGGTACTGTTGCTCAAGTACTTGCTTATAATCGGCGAGCCCGCAATCATAAATATGCAAAGGACGAGTCTTGGTTTTTTCAGCTGCTATCAACATTGTAATTTCTAACTTCTATTTTTTGGTTTCTTTGGGGTTTATCCGCCAGTATATCGCGTAACGCTGGCCAAACAGCTTGTAATATGGTATCAGCGTCACGTCCCCGGGTTTACCTGCATTAACGGTTCGGAATGTCAAAGGATTGCCGGGCACAGGTTTTATCCAGGCATCGAGGTTATCAGCATCTGCCACGAGAGTTGGCGCCGGCTGGACCTCAAAGCCGCGCAGCACTCTCTGATTTTCAGCATATACGGTTTTGGCGTCCAGGCCTTTCGTGCCTAATTCGCCCGCCAAAACCAGAGGACCGTACATTATGGCGGCCAGGCTCGCGTCGTCAGGCATCTGGTGCAGGTGCAGGCTCATCGGCATATCAATCTTCACTTTGTCGCCATTTTCCCATTTTCGATTTAATCTTAGATAACTGCTTGGTTCAGTGTGTATCTTTTGCCTTTTGCCGTTAATTCTGACCTTCACACCTCTCGTGGCCCAGTATGGAATACGAATATGCAATGCTAACTTGACCGGCTTATCTGTTTTAATGGTAAGGGTCGTACTCTCCTCTTCGGGAAAGTTTGTTTCCTGCCGGATGCGAACGTCTTTGTCCAGCCAGTTCAATTCCGATGCGATGAATAAATTGATATATACTCCCTTGTCATCATGAAAGTAAATACTGTCGCCATATTTGGCGTGGTTCTCAATCCCTGTTCCTGTGCAGCACCAGAACGAATTGTATGGCGTGTTAAATATCTTCCAGTACCCCGACGCCAAAGGCACAAAGTACATCATCATTCCGGTTTCCGGGTCCTGGGTGGATAGTATGCTGTTAAATAGTGCCCGCTCGTAATAATCAGCGTATTCGGGATTCGCGTGCCAACGGAACAAGTGACGTGTGAGCTTTAACATATTGTACGTGCAGCAGGTTTCCTGTGTGGCCAGCCCAAGCTCTTTGGCCAATACATACGGCTCTGGCCGCCAGTGTTCGTGGTTGCTGGTGCCGCCCGTGCAGTACGAGCGGGCGTTCACCACCTGGTCCCAGAAGAACGTCGCGATGTTGTAATAATACGGCTCACCGGTTAATTCAAATTCGCAGGCGGCGCCGATTATCTTCGGAACCTGCGTGTTGGCGTGCAGGCCGGTCAGTTTGTCCTGAAAATGCGCTAACGGCTCGAATACTATCTTGTGGTCGAATCGCCTCGCCAGCGCCAAATGGTCGGGGTTATTTGTCGCTGCGTATAGATTGC
>CAZQYB010000173.1:0-4770 GCA_964597535.1 uncultured Pirellulales bacterium
CCACATCCCAGCCGCCCGGTTTCGGCAGTTGCGGATAGTGCATCTTGTGGCCGTCCCCGACGTCCCAGTCGCCCAGAGCGACAGGGGCAGCGCCAAACAATAACACAAATACACAAACAAACAAAATTTTTGATTTAAGCTCTCCCATCTTAAGTCCTCCTAAAATTAAAGTGTTTTCTTCCCAAGCAAAAATGCTTTACCCACTTATAACTTTTCTTGCGGCAACGCCCGCAAGTTATTTTTTTTAGTTCACTTTATGCGCGCAGTTAACACACAGGATATAGTTATTTCAGAGGAGCACCGTGGGTCTGGAGGGAAATATCCGGGCTTCGTCCAGCCAAAAAGTCTTTGCACAACGGCAACTTGTCCCCGAGAAAGAAGCATGGGACGGACGAAGACCCATCTCTCACTACTCCTCGCTAAGCCTATGATGTACTAACTGATTTAGACTATCAGACTGCTCTGCCAGAGTCAAGCGAAAAATTGGCAAAATTAAAGAAAATATAGGACGATGCGCAGTACCTCACACACCTCATACAGCACCCGCTCACAAATCCAAATCGCCCAATCATCAATTCCCAATATATTCGCATCTCATATCTTGCGCCATAGTGTGCCAAGAGACCGCTATTTAGTTCAAGGGGGTTTTATAGGACCATAATTTGTTCGGTTTTTCGTTGGAGATTTACCCTAACTGTCGGTAATTTTCTTGACTTTTGGACTCTATCCTGATATATTAGAAGCATAAAAAGATGTGGAAAGAGGAGGGCCCTCTGCTTCCGCATTCAGTGCTATTTCCTTATACATAATATTAGGAGAAGTGATGAACCCCTGGCTTGAAACTATAGGTATTATCTTTGTAGCCGTTTCAGGTATCGTCCTTGGCAGGATATTTTCAGGCCTTCGAAGACCCTTTTGGACACTGGGCTATCTTGTATCCCTTGCTCTCATAGCGATGCTGGTAGCCCCCAGATTTGCCAATTCGTTGGCCTTTGTACCCCCCTTCTACTGGCTTATGGGGCGGGCGAAATTCGTCATCTTATGCCTGGCTGTTACGATGGGCATAACCACTCCCTTATCGCGCCTGCCTCGCAAACGTGAGAAGTTCATAGTTTGCACCCTGATGGCTGTGGTTGTTATCTGGTTTTCAGTTCTGCCTTTTTTGGTTCCTGCTTTAATTAAGAACCACCTCTCAAATCTTAAAACAAGAGTTGATTCAAACGGCATCTGCTTTCAGACCACAGATTATACCTGTGGCCCCGCCGCGGCGGTAACGGCTCTTAGAAAATTAGGCCTGCACGCACAGGAAGGCCAAATAGCTGTGCTTTCTCACTCAAGTCCCGTCGCTGGTACTCTCCCTGGATGCCTTTACACAGCCCTTCGGAATCAGTACGGCACCGATGGACTAATATGCCAGTACCGTCACTTCCGCTCACTTGCTGAGCTCAGCGAGGCCGGCATCACGTTAGTTATGGTAAAGGAAACATTCCTGTCGGACCACTGTGTCGTCGTCCTTGAAGTCTCAGACGGGATGGTCGTTGTTGCCGACCCCGTCTCAGGCAGAATGTCGATGTCCCACAACCAATTCGAGAAAATCTGGCGATTTTCCGGCATCGTCTTAAAACGAGACTCAACGTAGAACACCTGATACCAATTCGCTGGGATTAGACCGCTAACAACCCTCGACGAGCACCGACATTTTTCACTCCTTGGCGCAGTAAACAGTCCCAAAAATCCACGTTTCAAGAAACAGAATAGCGCCATTCTCACTTAATTCACTTTTTTTCACAAGCTGTGCCATAACGTTGTCACACTATGCAAAAAAGTACGGTGATATCGTATGGCTTGAAGGTATTCTCGACGCAGAGAAAAAAAACTCAGGCTGCCTAAAAGTCACGGACACCCACATGCCTGCCAAAAACCCAGCCGGGCTATCTTCAAGGGGGGGAGCCCGGCTGGGCTGATTTAAATCTCTCCTTTATTTCTTTCCGTTCCAAAACTTGCCATCGAAATAGTTGTTTAGATAAGACAATACTTCAACACGTTCATTGGATTCTTTCAGTTTTATAAGCTCCTTCCCACCGTTTTTGTAAAAATATTCCGTGACTATTCCTGTAACATCAGCCGACCAAACTTGAGGGGAAGAAAATCTATCGATGATATCGATGAATACCCCATTTTCACCTCGTTTTACATACCCGTAATCCCACGGGCCATTTTCCCCTCTATAAAGAATATATCCCTTTTGAGAACATAAGAATCTCTCGCCCCAAACAGTTTTTCCAATGCCGTATTGGGGATGGTAACTATTTACAAAGAGTTTATATTCCCAAATCTCGGGAAACTTTTCCTGGTGATAGTTCTGAATAGGAACAAAAGAGAGGGTGGCTTTAATATATTTGCTGTCTCCAAAAAACCCGTCCGACCAAGTCTCTGGCTTTGAGAGAAACCGCTCCCGGATTAAATAGCGGGTGAAATCGGCAGTTGGCTTAGGTATTTTTTCGCTTGCAATTATCACCTTTTCCGACCATAAATATGTCATATCTCCCTTTTGCGTTTTCCTGGGTTTATAGTAAAAGCACTCGAATTCTAAATTGGAATCTTCAGTATTGGCTTCAAAATCTGCAACAATATTTGGCATTTCACGTAAATATTTATTTCGCTCCTCGTATTCTTCTCTAAGATATTTTAGAATAAGCTCATCTAAACCTTTGCATTCGTACAGACCAACTCTACCACCTCTGGAGCTGTCCCAAGGGAAGGGACCAGTTCCCTCAACGTGCGCAGCATCACCACGGTCAATATCGCCGCAATATACACGTAGAGTGGCGAGCGGAGTGCTTGAGTCCGAAGTTGAATAAAACTCGATTGTTCGCCATCCACAAGCAGAAAACCGGGCATAAGGCCTGGAATTTAAAATCGAATGCCAAACCTCGTCAATTACATTCCTGTCTGTGATAACAACTTCCGTATCCCATCCAAAATCCGCGTCTGAACCCCTGAAAACCAGTTTTGCTGTCGCAGACGGCTTAGCCCCACTTGCGTATAAATCATCGACAAGCCCCTTTGAAGAACAGCCCGAAATCACCAAAAGCAATGCCGCCAAAATCAAGTATTTCACGACAATTCTCCTAAATCCACGATATCGTTGCTCGAATACCAATATGTCTTTTCAGGGTAATAGAACATAATCCAGAATCCCCATCTTGCATCATCACGAAAACGATAATACAAAACATATTCTTCATGAGGATTACTCGGGGGATTGAATTCTTTTGATGGTTTTCCGAATATTTTGACTATATCATCGTAAGTGGTCGAATCCGTGAATGTTTTTAACTGCGAGATAATTTCTTGCTTGGAGTCCGAACTGATTGGTACCTTGGCGTGAGGAGCACAGCCGCAAATGAAACAAAGTATAGCGGTTGTGATTGCTATCCCGCTTGCTGCAGAAGTCCTGAACATTAGTTAACTCTGATTGACAGCTAAATACGATTGTGAACTATGAACTTTGTCATCCCTAAAAACCGTTTTTATTCGATGCGCTTTCTGTAAAGGCGGGTTTGCAGGGCGTTTTGCCAGGCCGTCCAATTCGAATCGCTCAGCTCATTGTCAATCGCCTTTGTCACCTGGTTCATCTTGGCGTCCAAATCGTCAATATAATAGACCATAAACGCCTCAGGCATCGCCGGCAGCTTCGGAGAGCCAAAGTCATATTGGCCGTGGTGGGACAAAATAATATGCCCGAGAGCATCCAAAATCGGCTTATCAATCTCTGTCCCCTTCGCCTTCAGCGCATCTGCCTTTTGATTTACCATAAGCAAACTCTGTACAACATGCCCGATTAGCTGGCCTGAATCCGTATATGAAAAGGCCATATCGTACGAAAGCTCTTCGGTCTTACCCATATCGTGCAGAAAAATCCCCGCCAAAACCAAATCGGCCTGCACCTTTGGATACAACGGCAATATCGCAACGGCTACTCGCAGCATATTATGTGTATGCTCTAACAGTCCGCCGATATAAGTATGATGCATTTTCATTGCAGCAGGAGCATTCTGGAATCTCTTCATCAGCTCGGCATCAGCCAAAAACTCCCCGACCAGCGCTTTTAACTGACGATGCTTTATCCGGCCCACGACCTTTTTAACATCGTCGAACATTTGCTTCACGTCTTTGTCGGTTCTCGCCAAAAAATCCTCAAGCGACACTTTACTTGCGTCAACAATGCCGATGTTATTTATAACAATTTGCAGATTGTTTTGATAAAGTTCGCTCCTGCCCTGTATATGAATAAAGCCGGGCTTTGGCAGTGACTTATAAGCCGCTTCCGTCGCCTGCCACATCCGTCCGTTCAACTGCCCGCTGCGGTCCGAAAGAAACATTGCTATATATAAATCTCCGCGAGTTGTGCTCCGCAAAATCGGCTCTCTCACCATATAAATATCGTCGATTTGTTCGCCCGGCCCGATTTCATTGATGAACTTATGCGCCATTTTTCACTCCGTATTTCATATTATCTGTTCGATATTCGATGTTTACCCAAATCATATTGCCTAACCGGTCTCTATGCAAGCCCCGTTAGAATTTCTATAGTCAACAGCATAATACTAAAAAGGGAAAATTTGTAACGGGACAAGCAGCAACTTTGCACAACCCTGGCAAAAGGCCAAATTTACCCCCCTGCCGTCCATCGCGTAATGCGAAAAACAACCGGGGCCTATGCCGATAATCAGCATAGACCCCGAACTTCTTCAAAGTTACAACACA
>CAZQYB010000174.1:0-4691 GCA_964597535.1 uncultured Pirellulales bacterium
GTAGATTAAATCCATGTTTACGTGGTTCCAGATTGAGGATTACAAAACCAACACCTACAGTAGACATTACCCCTCAAAGAAAGATTGGCCTTAATTTCCGTCCCTGCCGCATGGCTTTCACCAGATGTTCCTCGTAGTAATAGTCCCTTTACACGCTTACGAAAGCCATCTGTATCAATTGGCAAATGGGAAGGATGCGGTGCTTGCTTGTGCCAATTTAACGTAAGCGGTTTATGGCTGAAGTAACCTTTTCAAGCCTTTTTTGTGCACTGGTTTTAGGATTACATTTATCCTTTTTAGATGCTGTAATCGTGTCCAATATTTACCCCTGATCAGTCTGCAAACAGTAAAAGACGCTAGGCCATATGACTACTTCGACACCGAACGATTTTGCATATCTGTGTATATGGGCTTTTGACTATGAATGCCGTCCAAATCAACAGCGTGTAGTAGCAATACATCCGACTGGCTTTCTCAACATCACCGCACCGAGGCCGTGAACTGTCAAGATTTCCCTTTTCTACTAATCCTTTTGCGTTTTAAGGCTGACCAATATAAAGCTCAAACGTATATTCTTTCTTTCCGGACGAAAACTCCATGGGGTGATGGAGAGCTAAGAAAAACTTTTTTATAATGAAATCTTCTTTCGTGAGTATATAATTGAGACAGGCGATATTAGAAAAAAGGCTCAGTGGCGTAGGTGAAGTTATTAATGTGTGTAAATGGGAAATCCCAGGTATCTTTACGCTGAGGATCTCGGACACAATTCTCAAGGCACTTTTCAAAATAGGAAGGATATATTATGCGGACAACTCTGTTCGTGACGCTGATGGTTATTGCCGGCGGACTCTTCGACTCTTTTATGTTCGCTGCGGGCTATGATGCCCTGTCGGAATTTGACGGCAGAGAAGTTGTTGTCCAGATATATCGAATGAAGCCTGAGGGCGGAGCCAGTACCGAGGACAAAACAATCCAGATCAAAGACGGAACCTTCCGGCTAAGCGAAGATGATCTTGCCGGCTCCTATGGAATTGAGGTTCCCAGTTCGCTCCAGAAAGACCCGCTGGTCAAGCAGCAGGTGGGCAGGGATTCTTGTTCCTACCGTCCGTGGGAAGGGCCGGTATTCCACCTGCCGGCAAGAGAAGACGAATTTGAAGGCAGGCCGGTCGTCGTTCGGGTATACGAGGATTGGCAAACAGATCCCACCGCATACAGACAGGTGTCTGTAACAGCTAAAAAAGGAGTCGTTACATTCGATTTCTCAGACGTCAACGACTCTGCCATCGTTGCAGTCTTTGGCCAGGATCAAAATGACGACCTTATAAAGAAAGTGTTAGGTCTGCGAGTCTACGCCTGGGGTTATGCCAGGGGTCTTAAGTGCACCTTGCCCCTGAAAGTCGTCCCGCATAAGCAGCATGATTTCCAATGGGCATTCCTCGACGCCCTGGGTGATCCTATCCCAAATGCCCAGGTGCAGATATACATGGGGTATTATGATGAACGTACCATCTGGATCGGCAGGACCGAAACGGATAAAGACGGGGTAGCCTTGCTGGCCTTCTGTGAAGGCACGGCCGAGGTCAGACTCCGCGTGGGCAGAACAACCCACTGCTTTGACAGCAGTCCCCTCCATTTTGTGGTCGATCATCCCGATTACGGCCAAAGCGTCGTTGTTGCCCGTCCGGATATATGGAAAGAGCCTGTGCAGAGTGTCTTAATTCCCGTAGTTCCAGCCGGTAGCGAAGCCGACCAGCGATCCGTCTGGGGCTTAGTACTCGACGAACAGAAGAATCCTCTCCCCGGGTTGCATGTTAGATCGAGCTGTTTCTATCCCTTGGGGGGCAAACGAATCGATGTTGTTAGCGGTCAGAACTTCGGGGTCATCACCGATGCAAAAGGCCGCTTTCGGATCTATCTTCCTCCCGATGAAAACTCCCTCAAAATAGGATGGCTCATCCCGCCAAAGAGCGAGTATAAGATTTCGATAAGACCCCCGAAAAACCTCGGCCTTTTGCCTTTCAGTGGCAGGATACTTAACGGTCAGGAAACGATCATCACCCTCGAACGACCGGGATATTTACATACGTTCGTCTTCGAGGATGCCAACGGTCCGATTGAAGATGATGACCTGCTGCGCCGGATCATTATTCGTGTCAAAAGCCTCAACAAAAAAAGCGGGCTGTTTTTGAGATATAACGACTTTATAGAGGGCGGTCTTTTCCCCCTCGGCAGGTATGAGGCAAGAATGCCTCTCGAGGCTGATCCTCCTTTTGAGCCAATCGAGTTTTTTGAGCCGATCGAAGTCACCTCCGAAAGCCCGGAGCAGTTAGTGTTCAAGATCATACCTAAAAAGTACTACGGCCAAATAGTCAACGGTATTACAGGTCAGCCCGTTGAAAAAGCATTCGTCATAGATATGTACGGAAACGGCGGCAGGAATCTGTCAATGCTTACAGGCGCCGAATGGCAGAAGCTTAACACCATTGAAAGAGCCATATCACGTTTCGACAAAGAATTCAGCGAGGCCTGGAGAATTGTGGACTCGTGCTACTCTTTTACTCAAATCGCTCCGACCGATGCTAACGGCTGGTTCAAGATGACTCCCGGGGCTGGAGAAGATTATCATAAACTCATTGTCTTCGCGAAAGACTATCTGACGGTAATTATTAACGTTGATGGCTTTGAATCCGAAGCCGACAATTGGGTAAAGATCCCGCAGGTAAAACTGTTCGGTGCCGCTAAGATTCGCGTTCAGACCTGGGCCGAGGGCTCGTATGATCGAAGCCGTCCGAAGGTCAGGCCCGAGTGCATCATCGACAAGCAAAATAATCCGAGCTGGGTCGATGATTTCCTGACTGGCCGGGATGCCGAAGGCTCTACCTTTATGAATAGAATCCGCATTGATTTCTGCGTTGACCTCAATGAACAGGCATGTTTTCCCGTGCCGGCGGGGCTGAACCTCACGTTGCAGTTGCGCCCTCTTTACAGCAATGCTGAAAAGAACTGGGTGTCTCTTACCGTTGCCAGGAATGTCAATCTTGAGCAGGGCCAGGTTCTTGATCTCGGTCGTCACCAAATCCTGCGGCCTGTTCCACTGTTAGTTTCGGTTCTCAATTCCTCGGAACAGGCGGTCGAAGGCGTGCCGGTAAACGCCTGCGATCAATACGGCCGACAGACTAGCAACACCGATGAAAACGGCACCGCCATATTCGAGCTTGCCCCAGACGCCAAAGGCCAATTCGTCGTCGAGTATGATACCGACAGTAATTCCAGCACCGACGATTTGCACGAAGAAATCCCCTACGAAATAACCGGCCCTGAGGATGCCAACACTGTCTACACATTGCGGGCTCCGGACACGCTTCTTTACAATCTCTTCAAATAGAAAACGGCCTGTTAATTAACTTCGAAGAATGCAAACCGCCAAGGATATCAGGTAATAAATAAATATCCAACCGAGATATGTGACGTTTATATGGTTTCCGTATAAAAACCCAAATAGCGTTTATTCTATAAAGATTATCTTTCAAACGCAAACGCCGAAATTAACACCTTGCGGCTGTAAAAAGTAAAGAAAATCCGTACAACCACGCTACAACCAAAAGGCTAAATAGCTCATAAAACCACAAAAATTGCAAATCCATAAGGTTAGTAACATCAAAGACTTAAGAAATTTGCAAAATATGACGAACGTTTTGAACATACGTTTACCATTCTTATGTGGAGCTATCGGTAAAAAGGATTGTTAATTGTGGCAGGGAGAGCAAAGGACTGCATTCAAAGCAAAAAATGGTGACCTCATTACATGACCACACGTTTTTTAGGCGTGCGGTCAAATCCCCCTACTTGACAACCTTGTCCTACCTTCTGCCAATAGGGTCTTCTTCGCGGCGGATAATCCTTGCAATAAGATCATTTCGCCATTTGCCTTTGAGGAAAACAAACCTGCCTTTAAATTTCTTCCGCACTTTTCTCGGCTTAATGCCCTCTTCTGTCAATTGCCTGGCAATGGCTCGAAAAGAGAGACCAGCCTTGTGTAGCTCAATTATACGTTTAATCGCTCTTTGCTCATCAAAGTTAATTATCAGCTTTGTCGGATCCTCAGAATCCTTCATCATGCCGTATGATGGCAGAAAGCTCATACGTTTACCCGCTTGTTGGTGCCTAAGCATTGCCTCCGAAGTCCTCTCTGATACGAGTTCACGCTCCAATTTTACGAAAAGTGCTACCATCTTGTAAAAATACCGGCTGTAGTCTTTTGTCGTGTCTATTCTCTCTAAAATGCTGCGCAAGTCGGCCTTAGCATGTTCCAGCCGTTCGATTATTTTGATGGTTTCTTTGGTATTCCATGCCAGCCTGCTCAGAGAGTGAACAACAAGTATGGCTTGATTCTTAATGGTCTTGTGCAGTGCTAACTGCAGGCCAGGTCGATTAGCAGCTTTCGCTCCCGACTCATTCTTGTCGTAAAAGACACCAATCACTTCAAGCTTACGAAAATCGCAGTATATCTGACATATCTCTATCTGCTTCTCGCAACTCTCGCTCCCATCCGGTCTGATACGAGGGGAGAGCCGACTGTAAATCACAGCTCGGCTATTCGTTCGCTCACGGTTTCTACTCATTGCCATTACAATATCCCTTCTTTTCTCCATTCTTTTCCTTTATGAGCTTCCACTAAAGTCTTAATTGCC
>CAZQYB010000175.1:0-4568 GCA_964597535.1 uncultured Pirellulales bacterium
AGGCCGGGATTCTTGAGCGACTGGTCGAACCGGAAAGGCAGATTATATTCCGCGTTCCCTGGCAAAACGACAGAGGCAATTTACAAGTAAACCGCGGCTTTCGCGTTCAGTTTAACAGCGCTCTTGGGCCTTATAAGGGCGGCCTCCGTTTCCATCCGAGCGTTTATATTGGCATTATCAAATTCCTGGGCTTCGAACAGGTCCTGAAGAATTCGCTGACCGGCCTGATGATGGGCGGCGGTAAAGGCGGGTCAGATTTCGCGCCCAAAGGAAAAAGCGATGCCGAGATAATGCGCTTCTGCCAGAGCTTTATGACCGAGCTTTACCGTCATATCGGCCCTGATACCGACGTTCCCGCAGGCGATATCGGCGTAGGTGGCAGAGAAATAGGATACCTCTTCGGCCAGTACAAAAGGCTTGTTAACCGCTTCGAGGGCGTGCTTACCGGAAAAGGAATTGAGTGGGGTGGTTCCCTCGTACGCCCCGAAGCCACCGGATATGGTGCGGCCTATTTCGTTGAAGAAATGTTGAATATTAACAACGACGCTCTCGCGGGCAAAGTCGTAGTCATTTCCGGATTCGGCAACGTTGCCTGGGGTGTGTCAAGGAAAATGTCCCAACTCGGAGCCAAAGTCGTAACTCTCTCAGGGCCGGACGGATACATCTATGACCTTGATGGAGTCCTCGGCGAAAAAATCGACTATATGCTTGAAATGAGGGCAAGCAACAGAGACGTCGTAAAAGATTATGCAGACAAGTTCGGCGTCCCGTTCTTCCCAGGAGAAAAACCGTGGGGGGTGAAGGGTAACATAGTAATGCCATGTGCCACGGAGAACGAGATAGATGTTGAAGATGCAAAGAAGATAATAGCAAACAAAGTCAAATACGTCGCAGAAGTTGCCAACATGCCTACCACTATTGAAGCAATGAAACTTTTGCTCGAGAACAACGTAATGATCGGGCCCTCCAAGGCAGTCAATGCCGGTGGCGTGGCCGTCTCTGGCCTGGAAATGAGCCAGAACAGCATGAGAATGGCCTGGACCAGCGAGGAAGTCGATGCAAAACTGAAGACTATTATGAAGAACATTTTCACATCCTGCTACAATATCGCCGAGGAGTATAATCTCAGCGGCAATCTCGTGATTGGCGCCAACATCGCCGGCTTCGTCAAGGTCGCCAATGCAATGCTCGACCAGGGCCTTGTATAAACACACTTTCGTAAGTAAATTATAAAAGGGCGCCTGTTGTTAACGGGCGCCCTTTTCCCATTGCCCATCTCTAAAGTTCCCGTTACAATTCACTGCGATGGAAAAAGATGTGGACATAAATAAAGCTGTTCGGCAGCACCTTGAGATGGATGAATTTTTCACCGGCGGCTTTGCGGCCAGGGGCAAAATCACACCGGACGAACCGCAACATCAAGAGAATAGTGCGACTGTCGCCGAGACTGCCAGAGAGCTTGAAAAAATCGCCGACGAGGTTCGCCAGTGCCGCAAATGTGACCTGGGTTCACTGCGGACTAATGCCGTGCCCGGCGAGGGCAAGCCAAACGCACGTATTATGTTTGTCGGCGAAGGACCCGGCGCCGACGAAGATGCTCAGGGCCGACCTTTTGTCGGAAGGGCCGGACAGCTACTGGACAAGGTAATCGCAGCGTGCGGCCTTAAACGTAGTGATGTCTTTATAGGCAATATCCTGAAGTGTCGCCCGCCGGAGAATCGCGACCCCCGCCCCGAGGAGATAATAAATTGTCTGCCCTACCTTCAAAGACAGATTGAGTTGATAAATCCTGAAATAATTGTAGCTCTGGGCGCCCACGCGGCGAGGACTTTGCTGAACACCAACAAACCGATAGGCCAACTGAGGGGACAATTCCACGAATACCACGCAGGTCTCGGCAGGCCGCCTGTAAAGCTTATGCCAACATATCACACCGCCTACCTACTGCGGAATTATTCGCAGGAGAATCGCAGAAGGGTCTGGGAGGATATGAAAAAAGTCCTTGCCGAATTGGGCCTGCCAATCCCGGAATATGGGAAAAAGTGACCCCGTTTTTTAATGCAAAAAGCCGGTTTTCAGTCCGTATCCGCCTTGCAATCAGACCTTAAATAAGCCTAAGAGCGTGTTTTTGGCCTAAAAACGCGTGTTTTAGGGAAAATCGTCTATTCCTGCGGAAAAGTAAAAAAATGAAAAATTTTTGAAAATTTCAAAGATTTTTCTTGACTCCCACACCCTGTTCCATATATGATAATCTTAATTAGGACGAGGTGGTGAGAAAGGTTTCGCATATCTTTCTACCATTAAAGCTATTATACTCCGCGGTTTTTTTGTGTGAGTGTAGTTTCGGAGAGATGGGACAAAAGGATTTTAGGAGGAAATGATGAGAAGGTTTGTAGTAACGATAGCCGCAATTGCTTTCATCGCGGCTCTTCCCATAAATGTTTTGGCAGTGCCCGATATCGACGGCAGTGATCCAATTCATACAGAAACAGATTACTTTGCCGCAGGTAGCTGGGAGATGACGGCGTATTCGTATGTCTTTGACACCACGAGCGCGAAACTGCCTGGCGTTCTGGAACTTGACCCGGGTGAAATGCTGTTTATGTATTTGCTCGACGTCCCACTAACGAGTGCTACTGCCGTGGAGCATTTTTCCGTTGGCAATCCGGAACTGATGCTAATCAGCGCTGTTGGCTTCGAGAATTCAGTTGTGCCCGACGGATACAGCATCGCGAACTTTGATGACCCATATATATTCGGCTACAGCGGCCCCGCTGAGGCCACTGTTTTCACCTACTTCGGCGATTTCTTCGACCCGTGGTGCACGTTAGACCCTGGTGAGTATTCGCTGGTTTGGTATATCGCTGAGAGTAGCGCGTACGGGCCGGTAAGTGCAACCGCCGATTCGGCGGGATTAGGTGATACACAGTCTGTTCCCGGGCCGGTCCCTGAGCCGACTACCTTATGTCTGCTCGGTTTGGGCGCTTTGGCTTTGTTAAGGAAACGCAGAGCATAGTCTCTGATTTAATTTTATGAATTAAAAGGCTGCGAGTTTTCCCGCAGCCTTTTTTGTTTGCCGTTATTTAGTAAAGCTGCCTAAATCTCTTTCCGGCAGTTGTTTCTTACCGAGTCTCAAAATCTTGTCATCTTCACGGGTTGTCCGGTGCAGGGTCGTAATAAAGAATAAGAATTTGAGAATTTTGGCAATTTAGGCATTGACATTAAGAAGAGAACCTGTATTGTAGTTAAACCACATAAGGATGTCTCGTAGTTTCATAGGTGATTAGGTATTTTCGCGCTTTTGGTCAACTTTGCGTCCCGATGGGGGCAGGAGCAGCCGGAGCGGCACTGTGAGCCAGAGGAAAATAAAAGGGAGGAAGGTATTGAGAGCAAGGAAACACATATAAGGCCCGTATGGCGGTTGCCTGTGTGCTGTGTTCCGGGTGGAGTTGCTTGCCTGCGGTTGCTGATTCCGGGCACGGTCTTTGGGTACGCCGTCCATCCCTGCTGAATCTGCTGGGTGAATTGAGTTAACTAACCGGAAAACACCTACCGGCCAATAGTTTATAAAAAGGAGAAATGCCTATGAAGAAAGCTTGTAGCTAATCAAACGGATTGAATTTATACCAACGGATTGAGAAACGACTAAAATAGCTGCGGATGGTCCGCAACGGAAATTGAAAGACCTGAGAAAGTAAAGAGTTGATGGGAGGCATTAAAATGGCAAGAATTAAATCAAGATGGCTGTTGGGCGTTATTTTATTAAGTTTAGTTGGCCTCGTCGTCCTTCCGGTTATGGCAAGAGGCCCCAGCCGTCAGGCGGGCAAATCAAACATTGGGCACCTATACCTGGTTACGAAGGATCACACCGATCCTAATTGGCCGGTAATTCCCGGTCCTTGGGGCAAAATGAAATACACTCTCTCGGGACCTGAATTCGCGTTCGTATTCAACGGACATGGACTTGACCCGAATACAGACTACACACTGATCTACTACCCCGACAAGGAAGGCAATCCATGGCCACGCGAAGATATCATCTGCTTGGGGTCCGATACAGCCAGTGCAAGCGGCAAGGTACACATCAGAAATTCAGTGGATACCGGTGATTTACCTAATCCAGAAACTGACATCAACGAAGGCGCGAAGATTTGGCTTGTTCTGTCGGAAGCTATCGATTGTGACGAAGAGATGATGTTTGGATGGAGTCCAGGCGAATACCTCTTTGAGTACGACCTGATTACGTTCGATGACACCGATGAATAGTATTCAGATGTCCAGGTGATGGTGCTTATCAAAAGTGCAGGCGGCTGGAATCCTTCCAGTCGCCTTTTTTCGCATCGCTATCGTCCATTTAGGCCTGTGGAGTTTGTGTGATTTGCTTTGTCAGCTCGCTCAGCAAAGCGTGCATTTTCGGTTCGGAGCGTTTTACCTTTTCTATCTTGCCGCAGGCGTGTATAACGGTTGTGTGGTCCCGGCCGCCCAGGTGCCCGCCAATTTCCTCGAGACTGTGCCTGGTGAGATTTCTGGCCAGGTACATACAAATCTGGCGCGGCTCAGTAATACTT
>CAZQYB010000176.1:0-4563 GCA_964597535.1 uncultured Pirellulales bacterium
TTGATACCGTTTTTTGTAATCGGCGACCCGGATTTTGATACAAGTGTGCAAATTTTAAAAACGGCTATCGATGCGGGAGCCGATATTTTGGAACTGGGCATACCCTTCTCGGACCCGATAGCAGACGGCCCGACAATTCAAAAAGCTGATATTCGCGCGCGCAGTGCCGGTATGAACATTCAGAAAGCGCTGCAACTCATTAGGCAGGTCAAGGATTACAGAGATATTCCGATTGGACTGCTGATGTACTACAACCTGGTTTATCAGTATGGGGCCGGCAAATTTTTCAGCGACTTTCACGAAGCCGGCGTTAACAGTGTATTGGTTGCCGATTTGAGCATTGACGATGCGGACGAAATTATCGAACCGGCTAAATCGGCAGGCCTGGACACTGTGTTTATGGTAACTCCGAACACCGACCCGGAAAGGATGAAGCTGATTGCCTCCAAAACCACCGGCTTTATTTATACCGTCTCTTTGTTAGGTGTCACCGGCAGCAGGGAAAAACTCTCCGATGCGGTTGAAGAGCTGGTTGACAAATTAAAGAAACTGACCACTGTGCCCGTTTGCGTAGGTTTTGGAATCAGCAGGCCCGAACACGCGGCAGCCGTTGCTCAGGCAGGGGCTGACGGTGTAATAATCGGCTCAAGAATAGTGCGGTTGATAGAAGAGAATTTAGGCAACAAAGAAAGAATGCTTGCTGAAATCTCAGCTTTCTTAAGTGATGTTAAAAGTGCAATTCAACACCAGCGAGATTGACCGGTCTATTAAAGGTATGATGAATTGATACCGGCCTTTACCGACTTTGGCGATATTCGCTCGGCAGCAGCTTGAATCGCTCTTGTCAGCGGCGAGGATATTGCAACACAACGGTGGAATGAAGGTATTGAAAAAGCAAGACAAATAGCCGAGGACTTTTGAAAACTGCTGTCACACTTTTCGTGCTGATAATCACGGATAATAATAACGCTGCGGATAGCGGTACCGTGTACGGTCGATGCGGTCAATTATTCTTCTATTTGTTTCAATCCCGTCCTTCAGTATTTCCAATTGTTCATAGACGCCCGCATCTATTGCAGTAATGGCATTTTCGAGCTTTAGCTGGTTATCTTTCATATCGCTGATAATCTTATCAACCTTTTGGTTATTTGCAGTGACCTTGTCCTCAAGCTCTTTGATTCTTGTTTCGATGGTAGCCTCAAACTCCAGTTTTTTTAGCTTGGCACGGGATTGTACTTCTTTAATCCAAATGTCCCTGTCTGCCTGTAATTTTTTTATCTTTCCATTTATTTGGTCAATTCTTTCGGAGTCTTCCCTTTGAGCGCTCGTTAAAGACTGTTTGGCCTTCTCACAGCATCGAATTGCCTGGATGAAATCATCAGGGTCGTCCCTGAAGTCCCAGGTCCTTCCGGAAAAGTATTTAGTGAGGTCAAGGTAGTATCTGGCCTCGGATATATTTTTTGTATGCAGCGTTCTGCTATTGATTTGTCTTTTACTGTATGTGGATATGATAATCCTGCTTTGGTCCAGGCGCTCGATGGTAATTTTATTTTTATCTTCCGAGATTAGCTTTCCAAATACGAGGTTTTCGTTATCCCTTAGATAGAAGTCCACCGTTTTAACGAAATTCACTCTTGGTCTTGTGCTCCTTCGAGGAGTTTCAACAACTGCCTGTTTTGTTTCAAGGGCACTTTCACTCCGGCTTGTTTGTCCATAGGCATTCGAAAAACATTTAAAGGCAATAAGTAGTGTGAACGTTCCTGTGATTAGGATTATTATGTTTTTCATGATTTCAACCTCCCAAACTACTTGCGTTTTTTGTGACCGCTACCGAGATTATACCAGATTTTCGGCCAGGCAATAGAAAAAGCAAAAAATACCGTCTCCTTTAGAAATTGTTGACCTGAACAGCTTGGGGTTTTTTGCGGTGGGAACAATTACACCGAGACTGCACAGCCATAATGCCTTCTCATTTCGCGGTGTTTTGCAAAAAGCGGGGTCCTGGTTAGCTGTTTATTAACTGATATGCTCTTATTAGTTCTGCCACGCTCCAGGCCTGAGCAATGCAGCCTCTTGGTTTATGAGGGGCGTCACCGTCAAATATCTCACAGACTTGCCCGAGGCAGCCATCCTCAGTTAGATGCTGCATCAATGGCTCGATGAACTCAGCCGCTTTTCTTTTACTTTTTCGGCAGGAATCATTGACCTTCAAATACGCCTCTACAAACGGCCCAATCAGATAAGGCCAAACTGTACCTTGGTGATAAGCCTCGTCTCGCTGTTGTTGGGACCCTGTATATTTGCCTTTGTAACGGCTGTCCGCAGCGCATAATGTTCGCAGCCCGTAAGGTGTGAGCAGATTTTTTTGCACGGCATCTACTACCAATGCCTGTTCACGACGTGGCAAGGGGGAAAATGGAAGTGAAACGGCGAATATCTGGTTCGACCGAAAGGTCGCGTCAGCCGAACCATCCGGCAGAATGCAATCGTTTAAGTAATCACCTGTTTCATTCCAGAATAATTCGCAAAAGCTGCTCTTAACTTTATCTGCCATATTGTGGTAATGCCTTGCGCTCTCTGTATCTCGTCGCTTGGTATAGTACTCGGCAAGCTGGCAAAGACTGTTATACCACAAGGCGTTAATCTCGACCGCTTTTCCGTACCGGGCCGTTATAGCAACTCCGTCATACTTGGCATCCATCCAGGTTAGCTGAGTTTCCTCGTCACCTGCGGTTATAAGCCCATCGGTATCGGCGCAAATGCCAAACCGCGTGCCATTGTGATAAGAATCTATAATCCAGCGGATTGTCGGCAGAAGCTGTTGCGAGAAGGCCTCATAATCGTCGGTAGCATATAAATATTGAAAAGCTGCGTTAATGAACCAGAGAGAAGCATCGACACTATTGAAGTAGACGGTATCGCTGTAGTCATCGAAGCGATTCGGAATAATAACCTCATCGACCGTTGCGGCAAAGGTAGTCAAAACCGACTTTGCCTCGTCGAACCTGCCGGTTGCGAGCAGAAGACCGGGCAGGGCTACAAACGCATCCCTGCCCCAGTCGGCAAACCAGGGAAAGCCGGCTAAAATCGTGATTCGTGGTTCGTGGTTTGTGTCTCGGTTTTTAGGAGGCGGGATGCGTTTTGCAATGAATTGGTTGGCTGCTAAACAAAGTGTTCTGAGCTTTTCGTCTTTGGTTTTTGACGCGGCAATCACAATACTTTGGTGCTTGTGCAAATCCTCGCAAACCGTTTCAATATTTGGGGGGCACAAAGGTCCTTTATAGTCTTTGGCAACCTCGGCCTCTGCCGGGCTCGCGGCGGACTCAGAATTATACTGGTCTCCGGGGGCTTCCGATTTGTAATCTTTTTGCAAAACCGGAGCCCTGAGATTTGCTCGGAGAACAATTTTCACCGGCGAATCTATACGGCACTTAAAAAAACCGGGCGACCACAAATCTTCCGTAAAATCCTGGCCTCTTTCTTTGTCATTGCGATATACAAAATTAAACCACCATTGCTGGTCCTTTCCAAAATTCATAGAAGGACATCTCAAAAGCAGTTCACAACTATCAGGGGTGTTATGGCGAATCGATAAGCAGTCGCCAAGCCAGGTTGAGTATAACAGAGCGTAAGATTTTTGCAGTGCGTGGAAATCACGCAGACCGACAAGCGGACGCAAAACAAATTCCATCGGTTCTTCGATGTTTGTAAAATCATACACGAGAATGACCATATCATTATCGCGGAGAAGATACACGGATTTGGTCAGTTTAATCCTGTCCAGTTGATAATCAAAATGCACGCCGGTATCCCGACGAAATTGCTTTATATACTTGAAACCTTCCGGAGCGAATTTCCCGTTGAATTCAAAGGTTGAAAGATTAAATACCTTCCCGTTGAATATCACCATCTCCAGGCAGTTGGCCAGGCCTACTATTCTGTTGGCCAGCGGGTTAAGCGAGCCGATAAGCAGGCCGTGATATCTTCTGGTATTGCAGCCGACAATCGTTGACGATGCGTAGCCGCCACGCTCATTAGTCAATAGCCATTCTTTGCTAAGCAACTCCTCAACAGGTCTGTCATCCATTGGTATGGAGATGATTTTACCACTGTCGGCTTTTTGCAATATTAACACAATTTTACTCCCAAAACCGTTGTCACGGTAAAATCCGGGAATCAGAATTGTCTGGAATGACAAAAAACAAATCGGGGAGGCCTAATTTGCTATTTGCAAATCAGGCCCACTTTTATTTCGCAACAGGTCGCGAAACGTGGCCCTATTCGTCCTCCCGGAACAACGGTTATGAAGATTGTCCAACACATTCATAAAGTTAATATAAGAATCGTATGGCGAGTTATAAGGATTGAAGTATTTATGTACATCCCCATCGGCAAAGTACTTCGTACACATATAATAAAAGTGGTCCGACACCTGTAGTCTTCGCCAGTCTGCAATGATTTTTTTGTTGCTGGCTTTCTTGACTTTCTTTTCGAGTCGATAAAGCTCGTGAATGGCGTTGGATTGCATTGCGTTTCCGAGCCAGGCCGAGAGGTCTCTTTCGG
>CAZQYB010000177.1:0-4563 GCA_964597535.1 uncultured Pirellulales bacterium
GTTACCAGATTAACCTTATCGATACACCCGGGCACATTGACTTTACCGCTGAGGTTGAAAGGTCATTGCGTATTCTGGATGGCGCTATAGCCGTATTTGACGGCAGCGAGGGCGTAGAAGCCCAAAGCGAAACCGTTTGGAGGCAGGGACAAAAGTACAATCTGCCCTGCCTTTGCTTTGTAAACAAAATGGACAAAACCGGTGCCGACTTCGAGATGACCGTCGAATCCATCAGCCAGAAACTCCGAGCTAATCCGATTTTGCTGCAGATTCCCGTCGGAGCGGAGAATGCCTTCGCCGGAATAATAGACCTTATAAAAATGCGAGCGGTTTTCTACAAGGCCGAATCACTGGGTACCGCCTTTGAGGAAACCGATATTCCCGCCGAGTTGCTCAAAATCGCAGAACGCAAAAGAAACCAGATGCTTGAACTTGCCGCCGAATGTGACGAGCGCCTGATGGATGCCTATGTTCACGATAAGCCGATAGATATTGAAATGATTAACAGGGCGATAAGATGCGGAACTTTGAGCAATAAGCTTAATCCGCTGTTCGTTGGTTCAGCCCTGAAATTCATCGGCGTCCAGAGACTGCTCGACGGAGTCGTGGCGTATCTGCCTTCCCCGTTGGACAAGCCCCAAATAGTCGGTCACAAACCAACCGATGAAAAGAAAAAAATATCCGTTAAATGCGACCGAAATGCCAGTCTGGTTGCACTTGCATTTAAGATTACCAGCGATGCACACGGCGATTTGAACTTTCTAAGGATTTATCAGGGCACGCTAAAGTCCGGCAGTAGAGTCCTGAACACAAATCGTGGCGGACGGGAAAATATTACCAGGATATTTGAGATGCACGCCGGTGAGCGAAAAATTCTGGATTCAGCCAGTGCCGGCGATATTGTCGCAGTTGTAGGGCTAAAGAAAACACTTACAGGCGATACGATTTGCGACTCCAGAAACCCCGTTTGTCTGCCAAGCATCACCTTCCCAGAGACTGTTGTTAGTATGTCGATTGAACCAAAAAGCGCAGCGGAAAGGGCAAAATTGGCGGAAGCATTGGGAGATTTGCGGCGGGAAGACCCGACTTTTGAATCTGAAGTAGATAGCGAAACCGGCCAGACCATCATTCACGGAATGGGGCAGTTGCACCTGGAAATACTCCAGCACAAGCTGGTAAGGGAAAAAGGCGTTGATGTCAGGGTCGGCAAACCAAGGGTCGCCTATAAGGAAGCTATTACCAAACCGGCCCAGGCAGAAGGCAAATTCATACGTCAAACAGGTGGTCACGGCCAATATGGGCATGTCGTTTTGACTGTTGAGCCCCTCCGGACTGAAGATGCCCATTGGAGTAGGGATATTGAGTTTAAGAGCAAAGTCAGTGGCCAGATGGTGCCGAAAGAATATATCCCGGCTGTGGAAAAAGCGGTTAGAGACGCTTTAAGCAACGGTGTGTTGGCGAGCTATCCCGTTGTGGGAATTAGAGTTACGTTAATCGGTGGCTCATTCCATTCGGTGGATTCTTCGGACTTGGCGTTTGAGCAGGCGGCCACTATAGCGGTAGAAAAAGCCATCAAGAACGCAGAAGCGGTTTTGCTTGAGCCGATTATGCGGCTTCAGGTGGTGGTGCCGGAGGTCAGTTTAGGAGTGGTCCAGGCTGGTTTGCTTGGAAAAAGGGGCTTAATCACGGATTGTCGGGTCTATGCAAATATGCGGGTGATTGATGCTAAGGTGCCATTGGCGGAGATGTTTGGATATTCCAGCGAAATTAGAAGCGCTACAGCCGGCCGCGGAACCTTCACTATGGAGCCGTTAAGCTATGAAAAGGTTCCCGAAGAGATAGCCGAGCGGGTTATCCTGTAAAAACGGCCTCGTTTTTTGTACTTCAAGCAAGATTTTTGCCGACATTTTATTGACAACAGTTGATTTCTCTGATATTTAGTACAGTTTTTCAGCCGAAGCGAGCATTGTCAAGGATGACTTTGCGGTTACCAGTTGGGCTGTTGCACATCTATTGTTTGGTGGTCAGGGATGGTTTGTAGAGAAATCCGTTGGGTTTTAGAGACGCCAAACCCGGTAAATCGGGTTTGGGAAACTGGCAATTTGTGATACGTCAGCATATCGCAAATGAGGTCAGAATTCTAACTATTAAGGAAGGCGTTTTATTGGCTGGATATAGCATTTTTGAACGCAGATGCACAGTTGAAGAAAGTCGATAAAAAGGGCCTTTCCTGCCGCAAGCCAAGTGAGATACGTTTAGTGGATATGAAAACATGCTACGTTGGGAAATTTTTTACCTTGCACTTGGTTTATAAGTTGATAGACTACAGGTTTTTATAAGTTTTTAGATGATAATTTGAAATAAGGCGGCGCCTCAGGCGGGAAAGAAAATTATGGTTACTGAGAGCGAAAGAATAAGGATTCGGATGGAGGCCTATGACCACAGAGCCCTTGATGCATCTGCAAAAGAGATAGTAGAGCACGCCCGAAGGACTAATACGCGTGTCAGTGGCCCGATACCGCTGCCTACGCGGGTCGAAAGATATACCGTTTTGCGAAGTCCCCATATAGACAAAAAGTCGCGTGAGCAGTTTGAGTTGAGAACTCACAAGCGTCTGATTGATATTCACGATGCCAACGCACGAACGGTTGAAGTGCTGAACCGCTTGGTGGTGCCGGCCGGCGTCTTTGTGAAGATAAAAGCATAAATCAATTAATTGTTGGTGGTTGAAGCAAAAAAACCAATGCGTAATACGATATACGCAATGCGAGATTATGGTAATGTTATTGGGAAAAAAAGTTGGAATGACTCAGGTTTATGATGACTCGGGCAGGTTACTGCCTGTTACAGTCATACAAGCCGGTCCCTGCACCGTTGTACAGGTCAAAACGGTGGAAGCAGATGGCTATAATGCCGTGCAGCTGGGATATGAGGATGTAAAACCCTCGCGCAGGAAGAAGCCCCAAATCGGACACGCTCAGAAATCTAATGCAGCACCGAAGAGATTTGTCAGGGAGATGCGTTTGCCGGACGATGTTGAGCCGGACTACAAAGTTGGGAACTCCCTTACGGTCTCGGTCTTTGTAGAGAACGAGTATGTTGATGTTGTTGGCACAAGCAAGGGCAAGGGCTTTGCCGGCGTAATGAAACGGCACGGCTTTCACGGTTTCCCCGCCTCGCATGGTACCGAACGAAAGCACAGAGCACCTGGGTCGATATCGAGTTTTGCCAGCGATGCAGGCCACGGCGGAAACCTCAAGAAAGGCAAGAAAATGGCAGGGCATATGGGCAACCGGCGCGTAACAGCAAAAAGCCATAGTGTGGTGGCAATAGATGAAGAGAAAAATTTGTTAGTGGTCAAGGGCTCAGTACCGGGCCCTTCCGGCGGATATGTCATTGTACATACCGCCAAAAATGTCTGAAGCGTAAAGTAAAATACCAACTATGCTTCACGAGATATGAAAAGATGATGGATTTGGCTGTTTATAACAAAGAAGGACAGGAAGTCGACAGCTTAAAGTTTGACGAGTCGGTTCTTGGCGGCTCGGTCAGATATCCCCTGCTCAAGCAGGCTATTGTTATGTATCAAGCCAATAAGCGGGCGGGAACGGCCGCAACAAAGAGCAGAGCTATGGTGGCCGGCTCAAGCAGAAAACTCTTTAGGCAAAAGGGTACGGGAAACGCTCGGGTAGGTAACATCAGGACCGGCAAGCGTGTCGGCGGCGGCGTTACCTTTGCCAAAGTCGCCAGGGATTTCAGCAAACGTATGCCCAAAAAACAAAGAAGATTGGCCCGAGATTCGGCGGTCTTGGCAAAGCTTTTGAGCAATGATGTTGTGGTGGTGGATGAATTGAGTTTTGACAGGCCGCATACCGGCGATTTCGCAGGCGTCTTGAGTAATTTGAAGATTGAACGCAGTTGCCTCGTGACAATTGGCGATTACGACGATAACCTTTACAAATCAGCCAGAAATATTCCGAAGATAGCTGTGATGAGTGTGGCTGAGTTGAATGCTGCCGATATCTGCAGCCACCGCAAAATGCTATTTACTAAAGAAGCATTTTTGACGTTTTTGAATAGAAACGAAGCCAATGAAAGTTAACGGGTATGCTCGACCATTATAACATAATAATTCGGCCTTTGATTACAGAGCAGGGAATACACTTTGCAAATGTAAAAGGTGCATACTCCTTTGAGGTGAACAAGAAGGCCAATAAAACCCAGATAAGAAGGGCTGTGGAGAAAATATACGGTGTTAAGGTGCTCAAGGTAAGAACCGCCAGTCATAGAGGCAAGTACCGGCGAAAAGGCAGAAGTTTCGGTAGGACGCCGAGCTGGAAAAAAGCGGTTGTGTTTCTGGGGCCCGATTATCATATAGATTTGTTCTAAAAGCAATCGAGAGGTGTGAAGCGAAATGTGAGGTGCGAATTATGGGTATTCGAGTTTATAAACCTACGAGTCCCGGGCGTCGGAACAGTTCGGTGAATGATTATGCCGAACTGACCACGGACAAGCCCGAGAAGTCGCTTTGCAAGCGGATTAAGAAGAACGGCGGAAGAAACC
>CAZQYB010000178.1:0-4561 GCA_964597535.1 uncultured Pirellulales bacterium
ACAAAGATATGGAACAGCAGAGAAAAACAAATTGCAACTGTTATTGAAAATGTCGTCGGTATACATGGTTCAATAGAGGGTCTTGTAGGTGGACAGAAAGCCTTGCCTGAAATAGAAACTCTTTCTTTGGAATCAATAGCAGAAGAAGAGGAAGAATTTTAGACATCAAAAGAGAGGCAACTCTCTCGCCCTAATCTGCGACCAAGTTGTCTATCTAGCCGGATCACTCAACCGGCATTGTGGATTTCTTCTCAGATGCTCGAAATGAGCAGCGCCGTACGAGCTTTCCTTATGAGGGCGAACATGTTTATTGCACTCAGTGCACCGAAACCCGATGTTCATCCGTTTGCCTTTTCGTAACGCTATAGCTTCTTTGACAGAAATCTCGCGTCCGTCGAGAGTACATTTTACCGCTCTAGCCATTCTTGTCGTCTCCTTTCCACCGAACACTGTTTTTTACTTTATAACAAGTTCCCGTTGCTTCTTGCTTTTGCCTCCACGTGAGCAGTTAGTTATTGCTTATCGTTCCAGTCATATTCGTCGCTCGTATCTGGTGAAGCGTATCTCGCGTGTTGAAGGCAAAGAATAGCGTAAAAGACCTTAAAAGTAAAAACAAATTCTAAAAAAATAACGGCCCAGAAAACCCTCAATTCCCGCCAATTTAATTCGTGGCTGGTCGCTCGACGCTTGTCGCTCGTTTTTCTACCGCTTACTTACGTGCGCGGCTCTGTAACCCGCGCGATAAATCACGGGGCTAAATATTCTGTTGATTCGAGGAAGTTTTGCGGTCGTGGGTGCGATATTCAACGAAAAAATCAAAATTAAAAAAGCAAAAATTGTACACGTCGCCTCGGTCTTCTCCGGTAACACTTTCGCCTCTACGCAATACGATATACGCTGTACGTGATACGAGATCAGAAGGCGTTGTAGTATTCCGGCTTGCCGTCGTCGCTGTCGTAAACTGTCGAATCCTTTGATTCTATGTCAACCTTGACTCGCTCAATACGCTCAGCCTTCTTTGTGCTGCTGTCCACGGTGACCAGAATCGCGCTCATTTTCACATCGTCTGTTGCTACCTCGAACGGAAACGGCATCTGCGTTCTAAATGACTTCAGCACGCTCTCAGTATTCCGGCCGAGCACCGAATCATGAGAGCCCGTCATACCGATATCAGTGATATACGCGGTGCCTTTGGGCAGGATTTTCTCATCAGCGGTCGCAACGTGGGTATGAGTGCCGAAACAGCAACTGACCCTGCCGTCGAGATGGTAGCCCATTGCGACCTTTTCACTGGTGGCCTCGGCGTGAAAGTCAACGAATATGATTTCGGCCTGTTGCTGAATCTGCGGCAGGATTCTGTCAACGGCGTTATAGGGACAATCGGCCGGCCTCATAAACATACGGCCTATCAACGAAACGACTGCTACCGTCGGCCCCTTACCTGTCTTGTAAACCCCAACCCCCCGGCCCGCAGCAAACTCGGACAAATTCGCAGGACGCGCAATATTGTCAGCTACCTCCAGTGTCTTAATAATTTCTCTTTTGCGATAAGTATGGTCGCCCAACGTAATCAGGTTCACGCCGTACCGCAATAACTTCTCATAGATTTGCGGTGTCAGGCCTGAACCGCCGGCAGCGTTCTCAGCGTTGGCTATCACGCAATTGATATCCAGCTCTTTGACCAATGACTTCAGCTTCTCGGCAACAATGCGTCTGCCGGGACGACCAACTATGTCGCCAATGCAAAAAATGTTTAATTTCATAGTTTGTCTCTTGTGCCTTGTGGTTCGTGAGCCGTTGTTCACGATTCACTATTCACGATTCACTATTTTGCATACTCGATACAGCGGACCTCACGCAGAAGCGTTACCTGAATTTCGCCCGGATAGGTCATTTCGTCTTCAACCTTCTTGGCAATGTCACGCGCAATTTTCATAGCCGACTCATCGTCAACCTTTTCCGCATTAACAATCACGCGGATTTCCCGCCCCGCCTGAATTGCGTATGCGTTTTCGACACCCTTAAAACCGCCGGCGATTTCCTCAAGCTTCTCTAATCGTTTGATATACCTTTCGAGCGTTTCTCTTCTTGCTCCGGGACGGGAAGCGCTAATCGCATCCGCAGCGGCGACCAATGGAGTGTAAGGATTGTCCGCCGGGACATCCCCGTGATGACCTGCGACAGCGTTCAGCACAATGGGCGATTCATTAAAACGCCTCAGATAATTTGCGCCTATTTCCGGGTGGCAGCCTTCAACCTCGTGGTCAATCGCCTTGCCGATGTCGTGCAGCAGCCCGGCACGTCTGCCTATTGAGCCGTCCAGACCGAGTTCATCAGCCATAACCTGTGTCAGAAAAGCAACTTCGATGCTGTGACGGAGCACATTTTGGCCGTAACTTGTTCTAAAGCTAAGAGCACCGATTAAACTGAGTACTTTGTTGCTCAGGCCTGTGATGTTGGCCTCGACCGCTGCGTCTTTGCCTATCTGCAGAACCTTATGGTTGACATCCTTTTTGGTCTGGACAACAAGTTCCTCGATTCGAGACGGATGTATTCGTCCATCTTGTATGAGCCGTTCCATCGAAAGACGGGCCACTTCGCGTCTGACAGGATTGAAGCCGCTTACAACAATCATTCCAGGTGTGTCATCGACGATGACATCAACGCCCGTAGCTTTTTCAAACGCGCGAATATTGCGGCCTTCTCTACCGATAATTCGGCCTTTCATATCATCATTCGGAATGTCAACGGTTGAGACAGATACATCGCAGGTATGCTCGGCGGCATAGCGCTGAATAGCTGCGCTCATTATTTCCCTGCTTTTTTCGTTCGCGGCTTCGGTGGCTTCTTCGACCTTGCGCTGAATTAAAACGGACATCTCATGCTCACACTCGTCTTCGAGGCGTTTTAAAAGCAGGTTCTTGGCCTCTTCGACATCCATCGCGGTGATTTTAAGCAGTTGGTTCTTCTGCTGCGCCATCAAAACCGAAAGCTGTTTTTCCTTGTTGCTAATACTGCGGGCTCTTCTATCGATATCTTGTTCTTGTCGTTTTAATGCTTTTTCACGCTGCTGGAACTGTTCAATCTGCCGGTCAATTGTATCCTCGCGTTTGCCTAACCTCGTTTCTGTCTCACGCAACTCGGCACGAATTTGGTTGGTCTCGGCTGTGAATTGCTCCTTTTTCTTGAGGGCCTCTGCTGCAGCATCAATCTGGGCAGACTTAATTATGTTTTCAGCTTCCCTCTTGGCGCCTTTAATCTGCCGCTCCAAATCCTGATGAAAGGTCCTGGCCCTTGTTCTGGAAATCATCTGGTAAACGATTACAGCCAGGCATATTCCCAGAATAAAAGCGATAATTGTAGCTACCACGTATGGCAGCGAAAAGTTTTGCATCATTATGATACCCATAATCCTTACCTTTCCCTTGCAATTACAATAGACTTAAAGCGTTACTCAAGGGAGATAAATTGTGGGATTTTCCGGCAGAAAAGCTCTAAAGAAATGGGCGTGAATTACGAAGTCCTTTTCGACAAAGCGTAAAATCAATTATCTGTGGCCAAAATCAACTGTAATTCGGCACTTTTGGTACTGACAAGTTCATTTTTACCACAAAATTAGCTGATTTTATGCTCAGTATTTTACTCCCGCGCTGGTAAGCAAGCGCTTTTTCTAATAGATTTCGTTTCACACTAAATTTACTTTTCTTCCATTGTATCGAGAGTCGCAATTCCGGCTTGCATTTGCCATCTACAACGGACGCAAAAAGCATCTTTATAACTTAACTACCAGCCGGAAAAAGCCTTATGGGCCTTTCCCGTCTTACGTGTCCCTTTGCAAAGTAGCAACAAACTCTAAGGAAGATACGGAACAGTCCACAATCTTTTTCGTCATAAGCAAGCTAATTTGTATAGTAGAATATTTTTGGTAGTTGGTCAAGGGAAAAATAATCGATGGGAAATAGAGATAAGGGCGGAAAATTCCGCGAAAACACGGTTTTTCGCGAGTTGGCTGAAAAAAGTTGAAAAAAATGCGAAAAAATTGGCAAAAGTGTGCGGTTTTTAAATGTGTTTTTGCTGCCCCCTTGCGCAAATGTGCGCGCGTAACGACAATCGCTCGTGAATCGTGACTCGCGGAAGGAATTAAGGAGAGTCTTGGTCGGGTTTTGACTCGATGCTCGATGCTCGTCATTGCGAGCAAAGCTTGCCCCTACCTGATTGGGGGACGCGGCAATCTCCCCCTTGCTTGCCCCGCACGAATTGAGTACGAACTCACGTCTAATTAGTGCGGGGTCATTCCGAGCAACGCCGAGGAATCTATTAAAAACACCGTCGCAACGCGACCTCAACCACTAAAAAAACTATTGAAATATGGTTTAGGCCCATTATAATAGCGCAGCCACGCCAATGGCGTGGATATGAATATGGACCGTCAGTCTAATTTTGGCTGATTTCGGCATATCAACGAAGAGGGCCGCACCCGTGTCCAGTTCGGTAATTAGTGAATTGTATTTGGTGAATAATATCTGAGGCACCTTTCTATGGAATCATCCAGCTTACAAGA
>CAZQYB010000179.1:0-4546 GCA_964597535.1 uncultured Pirellulales bacterium
GAGGATTCTTTCAAAGTCAGCTTTGGAATCTTCCAGCGATTTCAGCTTATGTCTGCACGAGCCGATAGCTGCTGCAGGCGTTTGTTTTAATGCCTCTATGGTCTCGCTCTTTTCAGCCGAGATATCGAATAACTCTTCCTGCAGCACCCCCAATATACCGTTGGTCGCACCTGTCACCTGACCGATTTTACCCGATTTCATTGCCTCCTGGACCACCCCGCAGGCGCTCGAGTTAATCACCGCCGTCGGCCCCCCGGACTGGGCCACAATTGCATTCGGTTTTGAGCTCATCGTAGCTTCTCCTTTACAAATTTTTCGATAATACTAATCTAATCGCTGATTTTCCACACAATATATATCATTGCCCTGCGAATTTCAAACACATTTAAAAAGGGCGGGCAGCGGCAACCAAAACTGATTCGACTTTATTCAGCAATGCCGAATAGTTCAACTGCGTTGTACTTCCTCGTAGAGTGCGAGGATATTTTCGATAGGCGTGTCCGGCTGGATGTTGTGGGCCGGCGCTACAATAAAGCCGCCGTCCTTGCCAACGGTTTCTATTCGCAGGCGAACTTCTGCGGCAACCTCTTCTGCGGTCCCGAAGGGAAGTGTATTTTGGGTGCTCATCGTGCCGTGGAAGCATATCCTGTCTCCGAATTCCTTCTTTAACTCAGCCGGATTCATCTGCGCCGCCTCCGGCTGAACGGTGTCGTATATATCAACTCCGGCCTCAATCAGCCCAGGCCAAATTGGCCGAGTTGAACCGCAACTGTGCAGCATAACTTTGGCGCCATACTTGTGACCCAAATCGCACATCGCTTTGAGCTTGACAAAGAAGAGTTTGCGCCATTTTTCCGGACTAATTAGCAAACCGTTTTGCGTGCCGTAATCGTCGCCTATCCAGAGAATATCTATCTGCCCGTTCGCAGCTTTTAGTGCCGTCTCGCTTTTCTCATAGCAGCACTCAAAACGCTTTCCCATACACGCCAGTCCCACCGGGTCCTCCAGCGCAATGTCGTATATAACCTGTTCAACACCTCTGCCGTAGGACGTACCGTTGATTAAATCCATATTCCCCGGACTGCCAAAAACGATGGCATAATCTGAATACTTTCGACAGTCTTCAGATAACTGCGAGTAGTCGAACCAATCAACCTTCGGCCAGCGAAATTTCTCCACGTCCTCAACGGATTTGAACGCGGCGTACGGCAGTTCCACCGCCTCATTATAAGTGCCCGCTTCATTCTTTATCGGCTTGCGGATTTGGCCCCAGTAGTTCATAAACCTGCCGTCATCCCACGCAGGTAGCTCTGGGCCGACGTACGCTGCGTCGAGTATTCTTATGTCCACCTTGAGTTCTTTTAAAACCGTCTCCATACTATCTGTCCGGAAGTGGGCCTTGAGCTTTTCGTCCACTTCCGGCGTACCAATATAATCGCAGGGACACCGGTCCGGACTTTTGTGCTCCAGTGCCGTTGACACTCGTTCTTTAGACGTCATCAAAAACTCCAATTCGAGATTGTGTTAATGTGAATACTCTTCTCTGAGAGCAGCAACTGTCTCAAAGATGGTCGTAATTTTCTCATCCGCGACCTTCTCGTCCATATTAATGCAACAGACACCCGTCAGTTGAGGATTGCTGGAAGCCGCAACGAGACGGCGAATTGTGTTCGCTATCTCATCGACGCTTTGGTCTATGATTTCCACCGGACTCAGCCGAATATTCAGGAATGTGTTGGGAAGATGCTTGCGCAACTCTGCTACGTCACCGCCCCAGCCAACGTCCAAAAAGTCAAGGTGCGCAAGCTCCTTAAAGGTCTTAGCATATCGATGTGCGTCTTTGCCGCAGAAATGAATGCCGAAAGGTCTGTACTTTCCGCTCCACTGCTCATCGTATGTAAAAAGAAATTTCTTATAGTCCTCCACTGAAATCATCGTATGCGAGCATTCACTGTGCAGAAATACCGCTGGTTCGAGGTGACACACATTCCTGTTAACGCTGATTGAGGTAGTGCCGGTCTCTTTCTGTAAGTCCTGTGTGAACCTCTCAATCACTTTGACAATCTCAGAAAGAAAGACATTGACATCATCGGGCCTGTCAAACATATCCATAAACAAGGCCTCACCGCGAAGGTCAAGCGCGATATTCAAAATGCCGCCCCAATTGACGTCACCCACCAGATACCCGTATTTTGTCTCAAGCGATTCGGTCAGCTTTCCAAACTTCTTGTACACGCTGTTTTCAAACGCCGCCTCCGCCGAAATGCTCAAATCTCCCATCTGCCTGCAAATAACCTGCGGCGGCCCATCCTCTTTATATTCGACCTTGCACCCAAGCATTTCGCTAAGCAAAAACCCCGCGGCTAAATGCACTGCGCCCACGACCGGCAGGTCCTTGTCCTTGTCTTGTCCCAAACCATATTTCCCCCACCGCTCGTAAAGGGCCTTTTCCATTTGCCGTTCTACTTCCACCCGCTTGGCTGGATGGTAAAAAAAATCCTCATCAAAGGTAATCCCTTCGTTATCAAACCACCACGCAGGCGCAAGGACAACATCAGATGGGAGCATCGGGTTGTTCGTAAACAGACTGTTTTCCATCGCCATTACACTCTTGCTATGAGATAGACTGAGCAGATGATTGCTGCTACACATCCCCATCCGACTAAGAACCCGACAACCGACGTAAGTGAGGGAATTGATATTTCGAAATTCGTGTTTGGAAAAATATTTCGCTTTTCAGGAACAATTGCATCGGCCGGCAGTGTACATGGAGCAGGCACCTTCTCACCCGGTTTAACGGGGGTTCGCACCAGAGCATAGAAATTGTCGAGCTTTTCCTTCGCCACCGGCTTTGTAAAAAGACTGACGATAATCCCCGCCAGCGCTCCTCCGGTCAGGTAGAAAACCATCTGCCACGGAAGGTAAACCTCAGGTATTCCGCCCTTGACGAATACAAATCGCAGCGACTCAGCCGCTGGTAAACTGCCCAGCCACGAGATAAAAAACTCCTGCCCCGTAAGCCACCATATCCCGAAAGCTGTCAGCGTTCCTGCCCACGCACCGGCCACCGTAGTCCGCCTCCAGAAGAGACCCAGCCAGACCGCGATTCCCATCATCGGATAAATCTTCCAAAATATCTAAAGACCTCTCACCACGCCCGGCACCCAAAAACCAAAACCTCCCCCCCCCGCCACAATCACAACCGCGGTGATTCGACCCACTGTAATGTAGTGCCGCGCGCCTTTGTTGCTAACAAGACGTTTATACACATTCTCCGTAAAAAGTGCTGACGACGATATCATAAATGCGTCGCACGAGCTCATCACCGACGCCAGTATGGCCGCTATAAATACCCCCAGCACACCCGGCATAATCTTCGGCAAAAACTCACCTGCAACCGTTCCAAAAACTTTGTCTGGCTCCACGCTTCTGCCCGCAAGGTACACCACCGCCGCCAGACCCGTCAAAGCCCACGGCACAGTGCACAAACGCTTAATCAGCGTTCCCCCCATAAAACCTATCCGTCCCTCCATCTCCGTCTTGCCCGCCGCACAGTTGGCCATAGTGTGCGGCTGGGTCACAATACCCACCAGGCCGTTGAACGCAATCACGGCAATGTAGAAAAACCCGATTTCAGCAGGTGCCACCAGCGAAAACATCTGCGGGTCCTTAATTGCCTCTCTCAGCCCCGCCATTCCGCCGACCGCATTCAGTATCAAAGGCAGCAGCAGGAAAGAAAAAATAATAGTTAGGACCCCCTGGATAAAGTCCGTCAATATCGCCGCGCCAAGTCCGCCCGCCACCCCGTACGCAACGAATATCACAGTCATTATGATAATGGCCAGATTCGCGCTTACCAGCCCGCCGGTACTGGCCGAGATAACCGCACTTGAGCCTTTCAGCATAACGCCGATGTTGACCGCCAGGTTCAGCACTCCTACTGCCGCATACAGCATCCCCACACTCGGGTTGTACCGCGCCTCGAACACGTCGGAAGTCGTTATAGCTCGAAACCGCCGGAAAACCGGCGCAATCAGCCAGTAGAACGGCGTCACCGGAAGCCACAGCCACTGATACCAGATGCCCGACAGCCCGTTCGTAAAGCTCTTCGACGCCACGCTCACCGCCTGGTCCGAATGCGTCCCCGTCCCGAACGAGAACATTATCATCATCGCTTTGCCGAATCGCCGCGGCAAAAAGAAATCAGCGCTGCTCTTTATCTTTCGTGCCGACCAAATACCGATGGCAACCATAACAACTAAGTAAAACGCCAAAACAAAAATATCTGCTGCGTGTAATCCCATAATCTCACAATCCTTTTCTAAAATTCATCAGCAATATCTACACTCAGTGCCCAAAACGCCCATCGAGCATCGAGATTATAAACCAAATGCGGAGAAAAACAAGAAATGTTAGATATGCCTTATTTGCCTCGGCCACAAGCGCTTGTCACTCGTGCCAGCCCCGTTAGAGACCCGAACCCCGTTAGAGACCCGAAAGTAAAAGGCTCTAACTGAGGCAAGGGAAAGGCTCTAATGGGGCCAGC
>CAZQYB010000180.1:0-4514 GCA_964597535.1 uncultured Pirellulales bacterium
GGTGAGATAATAGGAACCAGACTCGCTAATAATAAATGTTGAAGCAGGGTCACGGGCCGCTGCTGATGGAATCGGAATTCGCGGCTCGACCTCATCTAACGTCTTCATCGTCGGCTCCGGCGGCGAGTTTGGCTCCAAGGAACCGCCGACAGCGAACAGCGAAAACACCGCCAGCCCAACCAAAACCACCAAACTCACAACCACTTTTGTTCTTTTGCGTTTCGTTTCCATTTTGCTACCCTTTCAAAAAGTGTTAATTTACATTTTATTCACCCGGTGCGCTCTGTGCGCACCGATAGTGTCTCGCAGAATTTCGCAGAATTGGTCTTCTTGATTACATTACTCCTCCCGCTTAAATTCTCACTGCAGTGGTTAAGTAATAATAATATTATACCATTTTTTAGAGAGAAATTAAAAAAATGGGGATAATCAGTCATTATGATGGGGATATGGGGAGTCAAATCGCTGACAATATCGCTGACAATAATGTGTGAGGAATCTGCGATTGATAAAAGCTGCGGTAAAACCGCAGGCTAAATACAGGTTCCTGGCGATGTTCGGAGCGGCAAATTGCGGGGAGGTTTGCGTTCGATGGTTGGGCGTTGTCAGACTTTCGCGGGGACGGGTTTTGGTTTTTTGGGGATGGCCTTTAGGGCAGCCCTTATTCTGTCTCTGCCTGCCTGTGTTTTGCGGCGAAGTTTATCTGCGGGTGGGGCGCCTATCGCGCGCAATTTCCTGTATCTGTTCTCAAGCAGATTATCGAGCTTTATGCGTTTGAGGTCTCTGATGGTTTTGACGATATATTTCTCGACATTATAAACGGTGTCGTGAACGTTGCGATGTGCGCCGCCAAGCGGCTCTGGAATAATTGTGTCCACCAGCCCCAACCTGCGCAAATTGCTGCTGGTCAACTTAAGCGCCTCGGCGGCATCTGCGGCCTGTGAGCCGTCTCGCCAAAGGATTGCGGCGCAGCCCTCAGGTGATATGACCGAATAATACGCGAATTCAAGCATTGCCATCCTGTCACCGACGCCTATTCCCAGTGCGCCGCCTGAGCCGCCTTCGCCGATGCAGATGCAGACTATCGGGACTCTCAAACGGGACATCTCAATCAGATTCGCCGCTATTGCCTGGGCCTGGCCGCGTTCTTCGGCACCAATACCCGGATAGGCGCCCGGCGTGTCAATCAGCGTGACAATTGGAATGCCGTACTTTTCAGCGAATTTCATCTTGGCTATTGCCTTGCGATAGCCCTCAGGATTGGCACATCCAAAATTGCAGGCAATCTTTTCCTTTGTAGTTCTGCCTTTGTTTTGTCCAATGACTAATACTTTTTCTCTGCCGATTTGTCCTAATCCTGTTATGATTGCGCGGTCATCGCCGAAGCATCTATCGCCATGCAGTTCGCGAAAGTCCTTTATCATCAGACTAAGATAATCACCGAGCAAAGGTCTTTTGGGATGGCGTGCGACCTGAACGGTCTGCCAGGCGGTTAGATTTGAATAGGTTCGTTTGAGCTCGGCAACCTGCTCCCGCTGGAGCCGGCGAACCTCAGTTGAGTAATCAATGCCTTTGACGGAGCTTAGCTTGCGGAGCTCGTTCATCTGACGGTCAAGGCCAGCTACTCGTTCTTCAAAGTCCAGATAATCGCCGTCGCCGATTTTATTGTTATTGTCTGACATTTCAGTTTCAGGTATTTGGGCCGGGCGCATCCGGGAATTCCGCCGCTGTCAACGCAACGAGGATTTTTATAAAAAAATCCTGACCCTAAAACAATAGGCCCAGGCGCCCTTATCCTTTGTCGTCTCCATCAGCTCTTTCTGTACTAAAACCAAAATACTAACTGTTTTGTCGGCCTAAGTCAAAGAAAAAAATTGACATCCGGCTTAACTTACTATACTTTTTACCAGAATCTGTTTTGAGGTTTACTTTTGTAAGGTCTTTATTTTGAAAGAGTTAAAACAAATAAGTGTAATAGGGCTTGGTCTTTTGGGGGGCTCTATAACTTTGTCGGTTTTACGCTCTTTTTCGAGGGTAAAAGTTGTAGGTTACAGCCACCGTTCTGTTACTCGGCGAAAGGCAAGAGAACTTGCGGTTGCAACAGAGATTGTCGATGATATGAGCGAGAGTGTATCCGGCGCGGACCTTGTCATTCTGGCCACGCCTATACGTACGTTCGAGGAAATTTTTAGCACTATTGGCGATGTATTGCCTCGCGGGTGCATTGTAACCGATGTCGGTTCGACAAAGGTTTTAGCCCACCGCTGGGCAGATAAAAGACTTCCGAAAACCGTTCACTACGTCGGTTCTCATCCGATAGCCGGCTCGGAGCAAAGGGGAGTGGAGTTCGCCAGAGACGATTTGTTTGACCGGGCAACTTGTATTCTGACAACGACAAAAAAAAGCAGCAGGGGAGCGGTACAAACGCTAAAGAAATTCTGGTTGGAGCTTGGGTGCTGCGTGAGGTTGATGGGGCCAGACGACCATGACAGGGTTTTTGCAAATGTAAGCCACCTGCCACATATAGCAGCGGCGGCGTTGATAAATGCCAACAGTACAGAAGAACTTAAATTCGCCGGCAAGGGTTTTATGGATACCTCGCGAATAGCATCAGGGCCGGCAAATATCTGGGCTGACGTATTGGCGACAAACGCAAACAACACTACCAAAGGTATCGATAAAATTATCGCCGAGCTGCTGAAGCTGAAAAAGGCAATCAAGAGCGGCGACGAAAAACAAATTGAAGAGCTGCTGAAGGCGGCAAGGGTGAAACGGGCAGCGTTGGTCAAGCAAAAGATTAAGAAAAAGGAATTGATATCGTGAGGCAATGGCGTTTCGAGATTTTTAATCGCGCCGGTGTGGCTGACGTTCACGGTAACGGTGTGTTGGAAGAGATTAAAGAGATAGGCATCAGTTCGGTCGAGGCGGTTCAGTCAGCTAAAGTTTTTCTAATTGAGTCGGATTTCGATGAAAGTTGTGCCAAGCGGTTAGGCAGTGAACTTCTGGCCGACCCTGTTTGTGAAGAATATTATATAGGCAGAAGCAGTGCACCGGCGGGTCTGGCAAAGGCGACATTGATTGAAGTGCATTTGAGAAGCGGTGTTACCGACCCGGTGGCCGAGTCCGTGACGGCTGCGATGGCTGATATGCGTGTTGAAGCCAACAATGTGCGAACGGCACGAAAGTATATCCTTCTGGGCGATATCAGCCAAAGCCAGATAGATACAATCGCAAAGAAAATTCTGGCGAACGATTGCATCGAAGAAGTAATAGTAGGCAACGAAGCCGAACCGCCAAGCCCACATCTGAAACCATACGAATTAAAGATAATACACTGGCCTATACGCGACCTTGACGACGAGGGGCTAATAAGACTGAGCAGAGAAAAGGACCTGTTTCTCAATTTGATAGAGATGCAGACTGTTCAAAAATACTATAAGGAACTCGGCAGAGAGCCCAGCAACGTTGAGCTTGAGTCAATCGCCCAGACCTGGAGCGAGCATTGTGTTCACAAGACATTAAAAAGCTCAGTCGATATGACAATCGACGGCGAAACAATACATTTTGATAATCTGCTTAAAGAGACGGTTTTTAAGGCGACGCAGGAGCTTGATAAAAACTGGTGCATATCGGTGTTTGCGGACAACGCGGGCGTGGTGGAATTTGACGAAGATTCTGCGATTTGTTTCAAGGTGGAGACTCATAATCGTCCATCGGCTCTTGATCCGTACGGGGGCTCAGCTACGGGCATTGGCGGTGTAATTCGCGACCCGATGGGGACAGGCCTGGGGTCAAGACCGATTGCCAACACGGATATATTCTGCTTCGGCCTGCCTGATATGAAGCTCGAAGAGATTCCGAAGGGCGTTCTGCATCCGAGAAGGATTATGAAAGGTGTTGTGTCAGGCGTCCGCGACTACGGCAACAGAATGGGAATACCAACGGTCAACGGCGCAATTTATTTCGACGACAGATATATGGCTAATCCGCTGGTTTATTGCGGCAACATCGGCCTGATGGACAAAAACAAATGCTTCAAGAATCCGGAAAGCGGAGATTTGGTTATTGTTGTCGGCGGCAGGACAGGGCGGGACGGAATACACGGAGCAACTTTTTCAAGCGGTGAAATAACGCACGAGTACGAGACAATTTTTTCTCACGCAGTCCAAATCGGCAACCCAATAACGGAAAAGAAGATGCTTGACGTGCTGCTTCAGGCCAACGAAGCCGGGCTGTATGAGGCGATTACCGATTGCGGAGCAGGTGGGCTGAGCAGTGCAGTAGGAGAGATGGGCAAAGAGCTCGGAGCAGAAGTTGATTTGGAAAAAGTGCCGTTGAAGTACGCCGGCCTTAACTATAACGAAATCTGGATTAGTGAGGCACAGGAAAGAATGGTCATCGCGGTCAAGCCCGAAAAGCTGAAAGCGATAAAGGAAATTTTCGATAGTGAAGACGTCGAGTCAACGGTAATAGGCCACTTCACTAACGATAAGAAATTGGTATTAAGATATAAC
>CAZQYB010000181.1:0-4437 GCA_964597535.1 uncultured Pirellulales bacterium
GTTTTCGACCTGCAGCCCGGCTGCAGAAAAATGGCCACGTCGCCTTTTGAAGCGTTACACCATAACCTATTTCTACTAAACGACTTATAGGACCCCAAGAGTCGAAACCTGTGCAATGCACTAAGGGGAGGACATCTGTAATTTTGATTAGCTCATCGCTATTTTAGTTGATATAATCACATAGTGGCTATATTCGATTAGGTCAACTGTTTCCGATAAGAGAAAAATTAGTATGATTCTTCCAAGATTTATCCGTAAAATTCTTGCAATATTCCGCGGCGGGGTTTCTCCTGTTCTTATCACACTCTCAGTAGGGTTAGGGCTATGGTTCGGACTCATCCCCGGCTGGTCTGGATTTCATACGGCAATACTCATAGTCTTTCTACTATTGAATATTCATACCGGCCTATTCTTGCTGTCAGTGGCAATAGGCAAAACGCTCTGCTTTGGAGCAGCACCGCTTCTTTTTTACATAGGAGTTGGCGTGCATAATTATCTGTTCGTTTTGCTGCGTTTGCTGTCATCGGTACCCGTGTTAGGCATGACGGATTTCAGTAGGTACTCAGTTGCAGGAGCTATCGTGATTGGTCCCATTATTGGGTTTGTCTGTGGGCTGCTTTTGGCTCGGTTTGTGATTGGCTTTCGCCGGAAGATGGTGAAACTCGAAGAGCGGTCCGACCGGTTTCAGAAGTGGTATTCCAAACGTTGGGTATATTTATTAGATCGTCTGCTCATCGGCAAGCGAACCAAAGACGCCAAAGCACTTTTTACAAAAAAAAGCAAGATTATTCGCAAAGCTGGCGTCGTAGTAGCTGTATCCGTCTTGGCCGTAGCAGCAGCGACAACAACGTTAATCAAAAACGGCATGATTAAAGACTATGCTGCCAAGACCATGACGCGAGCTAACGGCGCTGAAGTTAATCTGGACACCGTTGAGCTGTCTGTCTTTACAGGAGCTGTGTCCGTATCCGGGATACAGGTCACCGATGCAAAAAAACCTCAGAACAACCAGGTATCGATAGGGAAAATTGCTGCTGATGCAAGTCTATACAATTTGCTTCTGGGTAAACTGGTTATGGACGATGTGGAGTTATCAAATGTCAAATTCAACGAAAAACGCGCCGTACGTGGTAAGGTAGCTGAGGACACTAAATGGAAACCTCCGGTTTTTGACCCGCGGGATTTTAAGCTTGAATCTTCCGATATTGAAAAGCTCGAGCGTTATTTCAAGGATGCCAAGGCTGCAAAGGAATGGCTCCAGAGAGTGCGCAAATGGTTACCGAAACCAAGAATTGAGCCGAGGGGACTTTTGGAAGAGGTCCCCCAGAAATATCTTCATTATCTCCGGGCCAGGGCCGCTACCCCGCCGTCGCCTCGAATATTGGCCAAGAAAATCCTCCTTGACAAAGTTCAAATACCTTCGCAGCTCTTCGGCAACAGCAGAGTTTCGTTCAGAAACCTGAGCGATTCTGCTGAGACGGCTGGGCTGCCAGTAACACTTGAGATAAAATCATACGATACACCAGCTTCTTTACGTGCTACGGTTGAATACGCCTCCCAAGAGCAAACACCGCCGGTGTCCGGAACATTTGATGGCTTCGACCTCAAAAAGATAACATCTAACCTTAGCCGTAATAGTGGACTAATACTTGAATCAGGTACGGCTTCCGGCAAATTTGATGGCAAGGTTACAAACGAATCAATCGACCTTACGATAAACGTAGTCGTCCGCGATATAAAGGCTAAGTCGCAGGGAAATGGAATTTGGGGATTAGATTCAAAGACAACTTCCCAAGCTCTTGAGGTCTTGAAAAACCTGAATACTACTATACGCTTGGTCGGGCCTGTAAGCCAACCGCGTTTGGCTTTTGATGTTAAAGGCCTGCGGGAGGAGCTTAAAGAAGCGTTGGTCAAAGCGGGCAAAGACAGACTCGCACAGGAAATAGACAAGCAAATCGAGAAGAAGTTGGACAAAGAATTGGGTGATAAACTCCCAGGTGAACTCAAGGACGCACTAAAAAAATCCGGAGGATTCTTGGACGGACTCGGCGGGATACGGAAAAAGAAGGACGACAAAAACCAAGAATAGAACTAAGCAGCTAAGCCCACCGCCGCCTAAGAACAGAAGGTTTTACATTCTGCTCTGCTATTCTTGGACGTTTTCCTTGCCCTTTTAAAGTGCCGCCGGTTATAATTATCTTATGAACAAATCGTCAGCTTTCATTTTGGCCGCCTTTATTTTAGTTGCCGGATGCCAGACAACAGATACCTCCTCCGAGAGCGAGTACGACCGTGTCTCCGACGAAATAGAGCGGCTCAAAGCCGAATCTGAAGCTGCCCTTGCAACCGGCGATAACATCAAGATAGTAGTGAATATGCTCTCGACGAACATGGTTGAACATTTTGCTATTGATTCTCTCTTGCAGTATATCGACAAAAATACTGCAATTACCAAACGACCCGAAGTCTTTGCCAGGTCTGGTTTGAGCATAGGCGCTGCAGGGAAAAATTTCCAGGCCCGACTCGACATCACAAAACTTAACCTCAGCCAAGGGTGCGGGGAAGAGGGGAAGGCTGGTCGGCTTGGAGCTGCTGTGGAGCTGTTGGATTGTTGGAACGTCGTCTGAAATAAACAGGGACTGGCGCCGCAAAAGGCAGCCGTCCTCTTTCTCTACTGTGGTGTTGTTAATCGTCAGGAGCCGGCGGCGTACTCGTACGCTCCCATATCAACGATTGGCGCCGTTCCATTACCCGTATCCATAGTGTCGGGGTCATCAATCTTCCGCGGGTTGCCGGTAATATCGCTGGGCTTGCTTATAGCGCTGTTGTCGCCTGTGTCAATGCAGGGGCTGTCTCCCTTCAGCCTCAAGCCGTCATCACTCGTACCCCATATGTCGTCAGCGCCGTCGGGATTACGACGATTATAGAAGTCGGGACTGTCGTTGATGTTCCCTCCGCCATCGATGGAATCATCTCCGCCGCATCTGCTGCCATTAAGTCCGTCTCTTATATAGCAGTAGCTAAAGGTCGGCTCAGAGTCCTTGTTATATATTTCGTCGCCGGCACCGCCGGCACCCTCAGCAACGTTGTTCCAGAAAATGCAGTTGCTTAGCGTGGCGTTTGAACGCCGGCGGTTGTAAATCGCACCCCCATAGTCATCCTCAGATTCATTCTCGTAGAATGTGCAATTGATTATTGTCGGGCTGGACTCGTCGTTGTACATTCCACCGCCACCCCCGGACTCAGCCTCATTGCTGTAGAATACGCAGTTCGTCACTGTCGGAGATGCGCCTTCGTCGTTGCACATCCCGGCGCCATAATCCTCGACCCAATTCTTGGCAAAGACACAATTCGTCACCGTCGGAGAAGAGTCATCGTTGTACATCCCACCACCTGTCTCGGCCTTATTGTAGCTGAATACACAATTCGTCACATTAGGAAATGCCCCCTTGCGGTTGCACATTCCACCGCCTTTGTAGTCGTCTCCATTACCTGTAATGAGGCAGTTTGCAATTGTTGGCGATGCACCGTCGCAACGGACTCCTCTGGAGTCTGCACCGGTAATCTTAAATCCTTTCAACACCGAATTATCATCTTCTGAGTTGCGGAAGTAAACGGCCCTGGAGCGACCATTTGCATCGATAATAGTCTTCTCCACTACGTCCCAATCGTCCGGGTCGAAACTCCGCACTGTGATAGACTTACCTTTGAAATCAATGCTCTCGTAATGTGTGCAGGCAGCTGCTTCAATAACGTCACCGTCAGTGGCGTTATCAATGGCCGACTGGATTGAAGAATACCGTTTATGGCTTGTTCTGTTAAACGCTTTCGCAAAAGCAGGCTCCCCCGAATCAGGTGATATATCCGCCTTACGAACGGTAGCATCGCTTAAAGGCCCGGGCATATCTTCAACTTGCTCCTCAGTCACATCTTGCTCTACAGGTTGATAGGCTCCCGAGTCAACGACGTGTGATGTATAACGGCGAATCTTGACTGCCAAAATCACGACAACACAAATCCCTGCTGCCACCGCCAAAATCCAATACTTTCTCGATGTCATAATCTTCCCTTTCAAAAAGGCATCCAAACAAATACATTATAGCCCTTTTCTTGGTGAGGTCAAGAGAATAAGGGCTGTTCAGCGTTTCCTTCTCACCATCACCGTACCCAAGCCGAGTTCGATTCAATTGACGGGAGTAGGTGCGGTACGACTTGCGTCCTCACCTAAGCTCCGGCCCTTGGCAAACCGGCTAAAGACAACCCGATTACACCACTTGCTGTCCGACAATCAAGTAAAAAACAGCAAAATACTGCCTTGATACTGTGCCTCAATAGAGCTTGTGCCTTGTGCTCTTGTGCCTTATGCTTTTCATCCCCTGATACCCTGATTCCCCGATGCCCTTACGCTTTGCACGGCAGCAGAATTGTTACTGTTGT
>CAZQYB010000182.1:0-4405 GCA_964597535.1 uncultured Pirellulales bacterium
GCGCGCGTGACTGGGGGTCACGAGGTCGCTGGTTCAAGTCCAGTCGCCCCGATTTTTCGGGCTTTGCCCGAAAAATAGAGCAGTAGAAAGTTGATAGGGGAAAGCGAAAGTCAAAAGGATATTTGTGGCTTGTTTTAGGGCGCTGGCCGAATTTATCAGTTGAACTAAAGCAGGCAATCGTTAGAATGGCGCGGTAGTGCTTTGGTACTATAATACTGTCAGCCTCTTTGCGATGTGGGGTCAGCACGTGGGTGTGGGTGCTAAATACCCCACATCGCTCTTTTCAAATGTTCGCCAGCATATACGTGGTCTGAGTTGTTACCATATTACCGAGCACATAGGCTGTTAAGATTTTGCTTGCTTTGCCAGTTGAATCAAGACAGGCAATCGTTAAAATGGTGTCGTGCGGTATGAATAGAGCAGAGTACAGAGTGATTTGATTTGTTCATGCTAAGGAGGCTCGGACTATGGACCAGGAGAGCGAACTGATTCAGAAGGTAAACGCACTCGAACAAAAGATTGAGAAGAACCAGAGGCAGTTGTTAATTGCCGTCAGCGCCTTTGCCGTTGGAATCCTCGCTGCGGCCTTTGCGCTTGCGGGCGGCTATTCCGTACGAGGCGCGGCACTTGCGTGCATCGTAGCCGGGGCAGTTACGGCGCTTCTTGGTCCCCAACTAAAAACCTACAAAAGGTGAGCGGCGGTTGGTGGTGAGGAATTGAGAGTGACAGGCAATTGTTAAAATGGTGCGGTGAAAACTTTTCCGAAAGGGAATAAAAATGGACAGCAATGGGTATTGTAAATTAATAACAAATTTCAAGTTGAATGGTTTTAAGCTCAGTTCATATATGGGAACAAAATGGTTTATATCTAAATTTATAATTCTGTTTGCTGGTATGTTGATGGTTTTAAGTAAAGATAAAATCGTAAATATTACTGGGTATATTCTGTTCGGATATTTTTTTGGTATGGTATTGGCAAATGTTCGAACTTTTTTTCTATCAAAAAAGAGATGGGATTTACAAAAGGAGTTTCTTGATTGGGGGAAAATAGAAGAAGTTATAGCACAAAACTCAAATAACAAAAATCATAGCGGACTAAAATCAGAGACGAGCAAAAACAATAAGTAAACAGGCAATTGTTAAAATGGTGAGGTGAGGGCAAGTTTTTGGGGGTTGGTTTGTTGGGGGGCTGTTGGCTGCTTTGGATATTATACCAATTGTATTTAATAATAGCGCTGTGATGTCATTGCGAGGCCTGTAGTGCAGGCCGCGGCAATCTCTCGCTTACGAACGTTTGAGATTGCTTCGCTGCGCTCGCAATGACAACCATCGGCGCAGTGAATAATCACAATTGGTATTATACCAGTGACAAAAATTAAATGCGCTTGGCAATAAGGGGTTGTGGAACCATAAGGGCAATGTTCCCTCCCTTACGGTCGGGGCTCTGTTTGATGAAGCGCATATATTTCCTGCGATTCGTATTACTTATTCATTTTCGTTCGGATTAGTAGGTAGGTGTACACAATTGCAACCAAGGCCAGCAGTAGTGCGGAGTAGCGGTGGAGCTGGAAGAGGAATTTTTGGCCTTCGGTTCCAAAGAGCGGGAACATACTCAAAACAATCGATAGGATTAAGGGTAGAGCTAACATCACAATTAGCCAGAAGCATATTTTTTGGCCGAGTTCGTATTTTTCGGGGGCAGCGGTGTTTGCAGGTTGGTGGTTGAGGAGCTTTTGTAACCAGGGCCAATAGTTTTTGTCGAGTCGGCAGTTGTGTGCCCATATAACGGCCAAAATTGCAAGGCAAACCGTGAAGACACCGCCGGCGGTAGTTTGCAACATTATCCAATAACCGGAAATGGACCTGCCCAAAATCAGCGATGGATAAAAGCCGTTGACGACCAGGACGACGAAGGCGAGCAAAGCAAGGAGGTAAACGAGTTTTCTTAATACGCCGACCAGAGTCAGCTTTTGTTCGAGTAAGAGCAGTGTAAGTCCGTAGATGGGGATTCTCAAGACATCCAGGATTTTGCAGCGTCGGTCTTTGCCGAACAAATCATCGCGTTTGGGCAGGGATGCAATATAATGGCAGGCGATACCTGCGAAGACGATTATGAAACCAGTTGAGGCGATTATGCGGAACATAGTTTATCTATTCCAAATCTGAATCCTCTAATCTTTTTTACCAACGAGTGCCTTCGTGATAGAGGCAAGGGCTTTTAAGGCGTACAACAACAAGACCGCGGCCAGAACCGCACAGGAGGCAAGGGCTACGACCTTTAACCACGGTCGAAATACAAATGAGAAAGCAAAAATCTTTACAAAGCGGGCATCAAGATGCTGGAAGTCAACCATTCTTTTGACAGCATCCTTTTGGGGAACAAGCGGTGAGTCGATGGCAACCTGGCCAAAGTAGAAAGGCGCATTGGTGGAATGACAATCTTCGCAGCGGCGAACGCCGAGTGACTGAGCGGCGGGCCTGACATTATGAGCGATGGGCCAGAGATAAGGCCTGGCAGCAGCGTGTTCAGCGTGGATTAGATTATCTTTGTCATCGAGGCGGTATAGGTTGCCGCCGCAGATGTAAACCGGTCTGCCTTGGGCTGATTTTTGGGACGAAAGGAATTTTAGAACATCGATAATCTGCTTCCGGGATACGGCGAGCCAGCCGCTGGAGGTTTGGGGTCTTTGTTTGGCTATGATTTTGGCGGTGGTTTTCCTGACGGTTTCCAGCTTGATTGGCGTTACGGTTTCGTCTTTTAGCAGTCCCCAGAAGGCGGGCCAGAGCAGCTTGTGCGGGGCGATTTTGTCGTTCTGTTGTTTAGCGAAAACAGGATATACGATATGCGGGAGCGCATCGGGCAATTTTCTGGCTGCGAGTGTGCCGAGGGCGTGAGCGCGTGAGGTTTTGGTGCGACGAGTTTTTTGCTGCGGCCAGGGGCCGGAGTGACAGGCGGTGCAGGCGAGTTTGTCAAAGTGAACCAGTGGGATGCCCGGGTGCCTGGGTATGGGTGCACCTAAACGCCCCGTCGTGTGGCATCCTTCGCAGGAGGAAGCAGCCGCCAATGGATTTGTCGAGATAAACGCTTCATTTTCGTATCCGCGGATAATGTTATGGTCGAGGCCGTTGCGGTGACAATCGACACAAGACAGGCCGGCGGCAAGGTGTACATCCTCATCCGACAGCCACTTTTCCGAGCCGTGGTTGTCCACATCAACGTTGGAGTGACAGAAATAGCAGCGTTCGGCAGGGACTTTCCTGACGATGTCAAAAAACACCTTGTTCTCATCGTCAAATGTATTTTTGCAATAAGTAATAGTCGGTGGAATCTTCTTGGGGTCTTGCGGCGGCTCTGGCATAAAGGGGTCGTAAGTGTCCGACATATCTCTGGCGGAGCCGCTGACGGAAGCGAAACTACAGGTGGCGGCAGCGGCCCAGCGGAAGTTCTGATGAGCTATTTGTATGGCGAATTCGGCCTGGTCGTGGGCTGGGTCGGCATCGTGACAGCTCATGCAGTTGATTTCCAATTTTCCTGAGACGTCCTGGCGCAGAATCTCATCGAGCTCGTCACTGTCAAGCTCTCCTGCGCTACCGCCTGGGATATGTCTGCCGAAATGCCGGATGAATTTGAAGTGTGTCAGTCCGAGCTGCTGGGGAGTGAAAGTTCCAGGCCAGGGACGATAGGAAAGAGGAATCTGGGTAGCTGTGCGGAGGTCAATGAAGAGCCAGGGTTGTCCGGGTCGGCCGGGGGCAACGTTAGGGTCATCGGCGTTGAAATGCCAACCTTTGCTGATTATGTCATAGCTGTGACACGCGCTGCAGGTTTGGCGCATCGAAAACGGCAGAAGAAGGTCGTCGTCAGGGAAGATTTTGTCCTCTTTGCTGTAACCCAATTCGTTGTAAAGAGCAATGCGGTGAACGGAAACCGCCCTGCTGCCGTCACTGACATCGCCCAGTTTTTGGCCGGTATCAGCCTGGGTATTGGCGACCAATGCCAAGGAGCACAAGACTACAACATATATGAACAATCCGTTTCTCAATGCAGCGTTAATCCTTTTCAGACTTTAAATTCCTCTGGTTTGAAGTCAATCTTGTGGGCGGCTTCGATTGCTTCGTTGACTTTCAATACGGTGACGGCTGTTTCATACCCGATTTCCGCAGGGCAGTTGAGTTCTGTCCTGCCGCGGACGGCATTGAAGAAGTTCTCCAGGTGCGGCTGATGGTATGGCTTGTCCATTACAACTGGTATGTCATAAGCCGGGGGCGCTACGGTTTCACGGACATCGAGTATAGCTTCGGTCTCAGGTTTTGTCTCTTCTTCTGCTGGGGCGATTAGGTAGCCCTTTTTGACCCATTTGTCCCAATCGGGTGCTGTTGGTTCTCGATAAACCTCGCCTCTTGCGCC
>CAZQYB010000183.1:0-4398 GCA_964597535.1 uncultured Pirellulales bacterium
ACTGAAGTAATCGCAAGTGCTACCGCAATGGTCGGTACAAAAGTTAACGCGAACCAACTGGCTGAGATGGTCTTCGCTCACCCGACAATTGGCGAAGCAGTCAAGGAAGCAGCCGAAGATACATTTCGCAGCGCTCTGAACCTGCCGCCGCGTAAGGTAAGGCGGGTAGCTGCGGTTGCACAAGAAATTTAATTCATGTAATATCAGCGTAATGACAGAGAAGACAAATCCAAAGGCGATAGATTTTTTGCTGCACCTTGGTTCGGTTGAGCAAATACAAAACATTTCCACAACCCGGATGGCAGGACGCCGGGATTTTCATTTCAACGCCCATATTCATTTACCTCCGAATTTTTCAGCATTTGAAACGGTAGAGCAGGCGTTAACGCTTTGCGCTCGACAAAATGTGAAGGTTATAGGAATCGGCAATTATTATGATTTCACAGTATATGACGATGTTTCAGAGATAGCACGCCAAAAAGGTATTTTCCCTCTGTTTTGCACCGAGATAATAGCTTTGGAAAGAGATTTGGCTGAAAAAGGCATTCGCGTCAATGATGGGGGCAATCCGGGCAAGTATTACATCTGCGGCAAAGGGATAACGAAATTCGAACGACTCTCATCCAGGGCCCGCGAGTTGTTGAACCGGGTCCGAACCAACGATGCCGAACGAATGCGACAGATGACAGGCAAACTCTCACAGCTATTCAGCGATAACGGGGTAGAAACGTTTTTGGACGACAAAGCAATAATAGAGCAGGTTGTCCGCCGTCACGGATGCTCAGGCAGTGCAGTGACATTGCAGGAACGACACGTGGCTCAGGCCTTCCAGGAAGTTTTTTTCGAAAAGATAGCCCCGGCTCATCGCATTGCCAAACTTTCTCAATTGTTCGGCTTTGCGCCCATATCCAAACAGGATGATGTTGTCGGAATTCAAAATGAAATTCGGTCTTTTTTGATGAAGGCAGGCAAGGCCTGTTATGTTGACGAAACCTTTATTAGTCTCGCTGAGGCTAAGGAGTTGATTGGTCAATTGGGAGGGATAAGCTGCTATCCGATTCTGGCAGATGGGACGGACCGGCTTTGCGAATACGAATATCCGCTGGAAGAATTTGTTGCGACACTGCGGGAAAACAATTTTTCGATGGTCGAATTCATCACCGTGCGCAATACTCCTGAAGTTATGCTGGAATACGCTAAGGCCGTTCGCCGGGCCGGCATTGTCGTTACGGCCGGCACCGAACATAATACCCTGGATATCTTACCCATTAAGCCCTTGTGCGTTCAAGGAAAGGGGATGCCGAAAGAACTCGAGGAAATGTTTTGGGAAGGCATCTGTGTTATCGCAGCTCATCAGTATTTGTGCGCCAACGGCAGGTGCGGATTTGTGGACTCGCATGGTATACTCAATCCGGATTACAGTGACAGCGAACAAAGGATCGAAAGCTTTAAGAAGCTGGGCGCAAAAGTTATTGAAAAGTATTTTGATGTGTTTTATGGTACTTAAGAAACAAGGGATTGATACCTTATGAAAATAGATTCAATTATTAATATTATAGCCCCTACCCTTCGAATCCTCATAGGCAACAAAGGCCAATATCCGGCCATACAGTTCCAGGAGAAACCCAAGGAACAGCCCGGCAATTGCATCAGTATTTCCATTTCTCAGCAACAAACTCAAGAGCAGATCATCGAAACATTATCCAGGGCGGTGTCACAAAGCGCTCAACCTGTGGAAGATGTTTATGTCGAAGGTTTGGGCCTTTTCTCTGTGATAGCCTCTAAGGTGAAAGCATCAGCTCGAGCAACAGGTAAAATCGCGATTATCACGGGAGCCGCCCAAGGATTCGGCTTTAAAATTGCACAGGATCTGGCATCTCAAGGGGCGATAACGGCATTAGCTGACATTAACGAAACTGCAGTAAAACAAGCCGCCGAAAGTATTCGCAAAGAATTCGGACAACAAATAGCGATTCCACTTACGATGGATGTCACCGAACCCGGCTCCGTACAAAAAGCCGTGCATGTCGTCGTTAGAACTTATGGCGGACTGGATATATTGGTCTCTAACGCGGGTGTTCTTAAAGCCGAAAGCGTCAAGACTCAGTCTGTGAAGGATTTTGAGTTTGTTGCTGATGTCAATTATAAAGGCTATTTTGTTTGCATACAGGCCGTAGCCGACATTCTCGCAATTCAGCACAAGGTGGACCCGGAATATACAAGTGATATAATCCAAATCAACTCGAAATCAGGCCTTGAAGGGTCTAATAGAAACGCAGCTTATGCCGGCAGCAAGTTCGGTGGAATCGGCTTGACACAGTCCTTTGCGCTGGAACTTATTAAAGACGGCATCAAGGTAAACTCGATATGCCCCGGTAATTTCTTCGACGGGCCGTTGTGGTCGGACCCGGAAACCGGGCTTTTTGTTCAATATCTGCGAAGCGGCAAGGTTGCCGGTGCCAAAACAATCGAGGATGTTCGCAAAGCTTATGAAGATAAGGTCCCGATACATCGAGGATGTACAACTGCGGATGTAATGGCAGCGATATATTATCTCATCGAACAACAATATGAAACAGGCCAGGCGCTTCCCGTTACGGGGGGCCAGATAATGTTGCATTAGGGAGTTTAGCATTGAGTAGCAATATCCCAAAAACGCAATATGCCATCGAACTTACCGGCCCCGACCAAATGAGCCTAAACAGCGAAAAGCAGGTGCATTTTCCCGGGCCATACCAGATATTAGCCAGAATCGAGGCGGTGGGGTTGTGTTTTTCGGACCTGAAACTTCTGAAACAGTTCGATAGGCATCCAAGAAAAAGCGGGGTTGTATCCGGCATCGACAAAGATGTTTTATCCGAAATTCCCTGTTATAAACCCGGATTGATGCCGACGGTACCGGGGCACGAAGCTGTTTGTATCATTGTAGCGGTCGGCGATAAGGTAAAACATCACCATCCGGGTCAGCGGGTCCTTGTTCAGACCGATTACCGCTGGCTTAAAACGGCAAAATCAAATGCGGCGTTCGGATATAACTTCGAGGGGGCCCTGCAGCAATACGCCCTGTTGGATGAACGTATCACAGTGGACCCCGCCAGTAATAAAAGTTTCCTAATACCCGTTGGCCGGGGTCTAAGCGCCTCGGCAATCGCGATGGTTGAGCCCTGGGCCTGTGTGGAAAGCTCATATATAAGTAAAGAACGAAAAACAATCCTGAAAGGGTCAAATCTGCTGATTGCCGCGGAGAAAGGTCGCCAAATACGAGGTGTTACCGAAAGCTTCTCGCCCGATGGAAAGCCCGTTTCGATAACGGTTGTATGCGTCGAGGATTCGCAATTCGAGGCTGTAAAGTCACTTGGTGTTAATACAACCCGCATATCGGAACTTTCCAGGTTGGCAGACGAGTCTTTTGACGACATTATCTATTTCGGCTCATCGAAAGAAGCTATTGAAGTTCTCAATGATAAACTGGCATCTGGAGGGATTATCAATATTGTACTGGGTGGAGAAACAATCGGCGGCGAGGTATTTGTTGGCGTCGGTAGAGTTCATTACAGCATTACAAGATGGGTCGGCACCGCCGGTTCTGATTCAGCCGACAGCTATAAGACTATCCCTAATACCGGCGATGTACGTGATTGCGACAAAGCAATCGTTGTTGGGGCAGGCGGGCCAATGGGGCAAATGCATACGCTCAGAATAATATCCAGCGGCAGAAAAAATCTTTCTGTTACAGCGACTGACTTTGACGACCGGCGCCTAAAGTCACTCGAAAGAAAGGTCGCTGTTCTGGCCCGTGAACATTCAGTCGAGCTTTCATTTATCAATCCTCAGGAGAACCCCTTAACAGAAAAGTTCAGCTATTCGGTCATCATGGTGCCGCTCGGTGAGTTGGTAGCTCAGGCGGTTTCAAATAGTCTCGATGGAACATTAATCAATATTTTTGCGGGCATACCGGCAAACGTAAAACAGGATATTGACCTGGATACTTACATTGTAAACAGATGTTATATGTTCGGCACAAGCGGGTCGCGATTGTCGGATATGAAGCTTGTTCTGCAGAAAGTCACCTCAGGTCAACTTAATACAGATTATTCAGTGGCCGCGGTAAGTGGAATGGCAGGTGTTATCGACGGTATGTCCGCTGTAAAAGAACGCTCTATTGCGGGTAAAATCATAGTCTATCCCGCCCTTGAAAACATGCCTTTGGTCGAAATTTCAAAGATGAAGGAAATCTATCCGACGGTAGCCGCTAAAATGGAAAACGTAATATGGAATGCGCAGGCCGAACAGGAACTTATGCGAGTAGCAAAAGACAGAGAAAGGTAAGCAATCAGTCAGCCATATCATTACATTGCGATTGACCTTGGAGCCGAGAGCGGACGGGTGATGCTTGCG
>CAZQYB010000184.1:0-4362 GCA_964597535.1 uncultured Pirellulales bacterium
AAATTTCGTAAAATGCCTTCTTACAATATTTTCCGTTTTTCTTTCGCTTGCCATTTTAATCCTATCTATTTAAGTTTTTCCTTTCACCCCATAAGATACCCCAAACCCGCAATTCCCGTCAATTAAATTCGTATCTCGTCCGTCCTCCGCAGAAGCGCTGCTTCGGAGGATAAATATCTTGTGAAGCGTATCTCGTGAAGCGTATCTTGTGAAGCGTATCTTGTGAAGCGTATTTCGTATAAACTCGAATCCCTAATTTCGCATTTACCCTCGCTTTGACATCTCTTATCCTAATGCACCGGCTTAATTTTGGGCCCGGCACAGACTTTCTGGGATTCTTTTCTGGGGAGACGGGTGCGGCACAGAAAGGTGTTTTCCTTCAACTCCTAACCGTTTTATGATATTAACGTTATTTTACACAATTGCCCCGCGGATGTACAGCTAAAGCTATATGCAATTAGCTTTTTAGAAACATCAAAAACAGCAATTCCGTTTGACTACCTCTGAGAGAGTGATTAGACTGCCTAACTGTGGAGAATCCCGGAGAAAAACCAATAATAGGAATTTTAGGCGGTGTCGGCTCTGGCAAAAGCACTGTCGCGGCCGAGTTTGCCAAACTTGGCTGTAGGATAATCGACGCCGACAGGATTGCGCACGCACTCCTTGAGAGAAAAGATGTGAGAGAAAAAGTGGTCTCTGTCTTTGGCGAGGGTATTCTGGATTCAGCGGGGAAAATTGACCGCAAGAAATTGGGCGATATGGTTTTTGCCGATGGCGATAGACTGTCGGCGCTCAACAAGATAATCCATCCCCTTGTTCTGGGGCGTGCTGAGCAGCTTATAGAGCGATACAGCCGAGAAAATCAGGTCAAGGCAATCGTGCTGGATATGCCCCTGTTGGTGGAAGTCGGCTGGGCCGAGCGGTGCGATAAGCTGATTTTTGTGGACTGCAGACGCCAATTAAGGGTTGACAGGGCCAAAAAAATCGGTATAATTGGGAAAAATCAGCATAAAATCCGCGAAAATTTTCAGATTTCTCTGGACAAGAAGGTGGTCATCGCCGATAATACGGTTGATAACAATTCTGACTTTTCTGGATTAGCCAAGCAAGTCGCTGATATCTTCTCACATATTGAGAATAATGAGTAAGTGGGGTTTACCACGGGTTATGCGTGTTAGTGTTACTGGCTTTTGATATATAAGTTTTAGTACTGTTCAAAATTCAAATCCTGTTAATTTCCTGCGGGAAAAGTTATTCTGTGGAATCAGAGATTTCTGCAGATGGAAAAGGAGTAATTATGGCTAAAGGCACAACAGGAACCGAGAGGACCAGACCAAGAAAACGCAAGAGTGCAAAGAAAAAGGCTGCTGCCGAAGGGCAGGCGGTGGCTGCACAAGCAGAAGAATCACAGGAAGAGTCGAAATCTGTGACAGCCACGGCTGAGACTACCGCCGCAGCCCAGACCAAGGAAGAAAGAGAGAGAGCCAAAAAAGCCGAGGAAGAATCCATCCACGCCAAATACGAGAGGATTAAAAAGGGCAACCTCTATTTGACGGATTTGCAGAAACTTACGGTGGCAGAGCTGCACGACCTTGCCAAGAACGAAAATATTAAAGAATACAGTGCCCTTAAGAAACAGGATTTGGTCTTCAGGATTCTCAAAGAGCGTATTCAGCAAAACGGGCTAATGTACGGCGAAGGGGTACTGGAAGTTCTGCCGGACGGCTATGGATTTCTGCGAAATCCGGATTATAACTATCTGTCCAGCCCCGACGATATTTATGTCTCGCCGTCTCAAATCAGACGCTTTGGCTTGCGAACCGGAAACATCGTGTCGGGACAAATCAGGCCGCCGAAAGATTCGGAGAAGTATTTTGCACTTCTGCGCGTTGAAGCCATCAACTACGAAGACCCGGACAAGCTTGCGGAAAAAGTGGTATTTAGTGACCTGACGCCACTGCATCCGGAGCAACGTTTTATACTCGAGACCGTACCGGAAGAATTAAATATGCGGGTAATTGATTTGGTAACACCGGTGGGAAAAGGCCAGCGAGGGCTAATAGTTGCCTCGCCGCGAACCGGTAAGACCATCCTACTGCAAAAAATTGCAAATTCTATCAGTACCAATTACCCCGACGCAAGATTGATAGTGCTGCTGATTGACGAGCGACCTGAGGAAGTGACAGAAATGGAGCGGAAAACCGCCGACGACGTGGAGGTTATAAGTTCCACTTTCGATGAACCTGCATCGCGGCACTGTCAGGTGGCCGAAGTTGTAATCGAAAAGGCAAAACGACTTGTCGAGTATGGTGAAGACGTGATAATCCTGTTAGACTCAATAACCCGGCTTGCGCGAGCATATAATACGCAGATGCCCCACTCAGGTAAGATTCTGACCGGCGGTGTAGATGCCGGCGCAATGCAGATGCCCAAGAAATTCTTCGGCGCGGCAAGAAATATCGAAGAGGGTGGTTCGCTGACCATCTTCGCAACTGCATTAATCGATACCGGCTCAAAAATGGACGAGGTGATTTTCGAAGAGTTTAAGGCAACCGGAAATATGGAATTGCACCTCGACAGACGACTTGTGGACAGAAGGACGTGGCCGGCTATTGATATCAGCCGAAGCGGCACCAGAAGAGAGGAATTACTGCTCGATGCAAAAGAACTTGAGCTTGTATATCGACTGCGAAGGGTACTCAGCGACCTGAATCAAGTCGAGGCAATTGAACTGCTCAAAAACAGACTTACCAAGTGCCGAACCAATGCAGAGTTTTTGATGACAATGAACCTTGATTGAGCCCTGCTGCTCATTTTCGCAAGGACGAATTTTACAGCCGCGCAAGCACGTGCAGGGGCTGCAAAGCTAATTATCGCAAAAGCAAGCGGGAATAGTTGATTTGTCCACGATTGTTTGCTTTACATTGGCGCCTGGTTTTATTAAGATAATGTTCCGGCAAATTAGTATTTTGTCGGAACTTTTTTTATATGCAATTAATTGGTAAAGTTATGGCAGAACAACTTTCGAAAATTTACGAACCAAAGATAACAGAAAAGCAGGCAAACGAAATTTGGTTTTCGGGCGCGTATTTTCACGCTGAGCCGGAGGACAACGAAAAAACGTCCCGGAAGCCTTATACTATTGTGATACCGCCGCCCAACGTTACTGCCCCGCTGCATCTTGGGCACGCTTTGAACAACGCATTGCAGGACATCCTGATTCGATTCCGGCGAATGCAAAATTATAACACGCTGTGGATGCCGGGCACCGACCACGCCGGCATTGCCACTCAGACAGTCGTTGAGAAGCGAATCCTGGCGGATGAAAACAAACGGCGAACAGATTTCGGGCGTGGCGAATTTGTCGCGCGGGTACAGGCCTGGAAAGATGAATACGAAGCTCAAATCATCAATCAGTTGAAAGCGATGGGCTGTTCGTGCGACTGGGAGCGGACTCGATTTACAATGGACCAGGTGTGCGCCAAAGCAGTCAGGGCTACGTTTTTCAAGCTCTTTAAGGATGGGCTGATATATCGAGGCAAACGACTGGTCAACTGGGACCCCGCTACGCAGACGGTGCTCGCAGACGATGAGGTCGAGCACGAGACAGTGCAGGGACATTTCTGGTATATGCGGTATCCGCTTGCCGGGCCAGTTGAAATATCCGGAAACCGTATTGAATACGTTACAGTTGCCACTACGCGCCCGGAAACAATGCTGGGAGATACAGCGGTTGCGATGAACCCGACAGACCCACGGGCTGAGCATCTGGTCGGCAAAAAAGTCCGCCTGCCTATCGTAGGCCGAATTATCCCTATAATAGCCGACGAGCACGTTGTTCTGCCGGATGCCAATAGCGACGATGAAAAAGCAAAATTCTCCACGGGTTTCCTAAAGGTAACTCCGGCCCATGACCCTGATGACTGGGAGATTGGCCAGCGGCACAATCTGGACGTTGTCAATGTAATGGCGCCGGACGGCTCGATTAGCGACCAATACGGCTGGGCGGACTGGGAAGATATTAAAAATCCCGATGTTGAAAATCTTATCGGTATGGACCGGTTCGAAGCACGTGAAGCTGTTGTTGAATGGTTCCGCCAGGAGAATCTGTTAGAGGATGTTAGGGAATACACGCACGAAGTTGGGCACAGCTACCGCAGCCATGTGCCTATCGAGCCGTACCTGTCCGACCAATGGTACATAGCGGTCAAGAAACCTATCGAACATCTCGCGGAAAAATTCGGTGATGGCCTTATCGAGGGCACGGACGTGCCGGTAAATTCTCTGGCTGGTTTGGCGCTAAAACCCCTGCTTGATGGCCGACTCCGTTTCATTCCCGAGCGCTATGCCAAAACATATCAA
>CAZQYB010000185.1:0-4321 GCA_964597535.1 uncultured Pirellulales bacterium
CCCTGATTCCCCGATGCCCTTACGCTTTGCACGGCAGCAGAATTGTTACTGTTGTCCCTTTGCCCGGCTCACTCGCTATATTCAGCGAGCCGTTGTTTAATTGGATAATTCGCATCGCGTGAGCAAGTCCCATCCCGCGTTTTCGACCTGCAGCCCGGCTGCAGAAAAATGGCCACGTCGCCTTTTGAAGCGTCTCGGCGTCCATTCCACAACCGAGGTCACTGATTTGCAATTTTACAAAATCGCCGGATTCGTCACCGGCAGCGGTAATCTTTACCGGCCCCATCTCGTCCGTATATGATTCAAGAGAATTGGAAATAACATTTGCTATTGCTGATACAATCTGGCCTGAATCTACAAAAATGTTGTTGATATCGTTGGCAACTTCAGTTTGAGTATCGATATGTTCCGCATTCATCTTTTGGCTGGTCAACTGTATAGCTTCTTCGAGCACCTGTTTAACATCTGTTTCCGCAGGCCGGGGTTGTTCAGGCCGGGCAAAAGCCATCAGGTCGTCGATAATCGCAGATAACTCGTTAGCATTTTCCCGAACCTGTTCTAAGATTCGTTTTTTTTCCGCATCAGTCTCGGCATCGGCCAGTAATTGCGCCCTACCGGATATCACCGAGAGCGGGTTATTCAATTCGTGTGCCGCACCCGCTGCCATTTCAGCCAGAGCGGTAAGAGAGTCGTCTTTGCCAGTCAGCCGCTGCCTGTCCTTTAGTCCGGTCAGAAGCCGGGCAAACTGCTCGGCGAATCGCTGCCGGTCGGTGGAACTAAAAGCAATATCCAAAATACAGCCCGCAATCGAGCTAACTATCTGAAACTGTTCACGGTAAAGCTCTACATCGCCCGGATAGCGAAGCTCAAAAGCAACCGCCCCGACCGCTCTGTTGTTGGAAAGCAGTGGTATTAGTTTTGTCTGGCTAAATCCAAACTCAACATCCAATTGCTCAAACAGCCAGCCAATGTAATCCTGAGCATTTAAGATTGCAAAGCCGCTTGTTATTGTTTTTGGTATTGCAGGTATTTCGCTTGGCGCCTTTAATATAACAGCTTTTGCCTGGGCCAAAGCTTCTACAACGACTGCTTCAAGCGTAGCCGAGCTGACTGGAGGAGCTAAATAAAGGCAGACCATACCCGTTTGGTAAAACTTCTGCCACTGGACAGCGAGGTTTTCTGCTATATCGATTGGCGAGTCGTTCGGATTTATGCTCAAAAGAAATTCCGTTATAAAATCCAAATGGCTTGAAGCAGTTTGCAGCCGGCGGTTCTCCAGAGATAGCACGCTGTTATCACGGGCTAATTGAGCGACGGTGGTGTGAATGATGTCACGATAGGAAGCTTCCGGCTTTGGCAGGTCCAGGCCTAAGACTTCGGACCTTTGCCCGACCTGCTCGGCAAGGTCTCGGCGGATTTGCTCCAATTGCTCGACGTTTATTGCAAGTGACTGTGCAATTTGTTCTATTGAATCGGGTAAATCGTAACTGCCTGACTGGCCGATGCCGCATTGGCGCGCTAACAAATCCGCTGACTGAATTATCTGAGCGATTCTTGTTTCCGGCATATCCTGAGAAATTGTCACAGCGTCACTGCGGTGCAGCCAAATCGCAAGAGTAATCTCGTTTGGAAGGTGCCACTTCTGAGCCAGTCGCTTGCCGAGAATCGTATAGTCCAAGCCGAAGTATTTTTGTTCAATAGTGCAGATTGAAGTATTTTTTGACTTTGCTTCCTCGACGATATGAGCAAAGCTTTTCGGCATTGCCTGATGGAGAGCAAGGTTGCCAATGTTATGCAGCAGGCCCGCCGAGTATGCCAGTTGCGAATTCATCTTTGGCGATATTATTTCAGCAATCGCCTTGGCGCAGCAGGCGACCGCAATGCTGTGAAGGATAAGTTCTTTTCCGGACTGGATTATGTTATTATTGATGTCACCAGCCACCCTAACGGAAAAAATAGCATCCCGGACAAGATGTGTGGGCAGCTTTTCAACCACCTGCCGAATTGAATAATTCTCTTCAGAGAAGCTCAATCCCTGCTCATGCACAAGCGAGAGGATTCTGACGGTAAGGGCCGGGTCAGACTCAATTATTTCGGCTAATGCTGCCGGCGATGTCTGAGTCTGCGGCAGATGCGAAAGAAACCGCACCGCAACGCAGGGCAGAGTCGAAAGCGAATCGAGCCGACGAATAACAAGCTCTACCTGATGTGCAACTGACGTGTCGGCAGGTTTATCTGGCATATAGTTGTCCTTCTTATAACCTGTAGTGTATAGCGTTTAGCATATAGCTTTTCTTTTCCCATTTGCTATCCGCTATGCTCTATATGCTGTTGTTCATTCCATTTGTAAGACAGCGGTAATTTTGTCAGTAAGTTCAGTGATATCAAACGGTTTTCTTATGAAATCTTCGGCACCGGATTTGAGCAGATGGTTGATTTCATCCTGTTTTATAACACCGCTTACGATTATAATTTTGACGTTTTCAAATTCGGGATTTTTTCTTATCGTTTGGCAAACGACGTTACCGTTGACATCGGGCAGCATATAATCGAGTAATATCAAATCGGGGCGCATCTGCTGGGTCAACATCCCCGCGTCATAGCCGCTGGATGCGGTCTTGACTTCGAATCTGTCATCGTGCACAAGGACATCAACTATAAGCTCTACGATTTCGGGGTCATCATCGACGATAAGAACTTTCTTTTTGCCGGTCTCAAGGGCATCCAGAGGAATATTGTTCTCCTTCATAAATTTGACCAGGCTCTGGCGTGGAATTCTGCGGAATTTTGAGCCCGGGATGCGAAATCCCTCCAGCCGGCCAGCATCAAAACAACGTATGATGGTCTGCTGACTTACCTTGCAAACTTCGGCGGCTTCGCCGGTCGTGAATAAGTCCTTCATTTTATCCATCCCTCTTTATTAACCAAATCCTTTCGGCACAGGTCCTCTCTAAATTGCCTCATTATCCTAATTTAACCATCGGACTCAGGGTTTGTCAAGGATTAAAAATAATTTAAAAAGCCGATTTTTAGTTGCGAGAACTCAGACATTATCAGTCGTTGCGTGAAATTGGAGCCGTCTTTGCGCTTTTAGGTTGCAGTTGAGACGAAGCCCCCTTGCCTGTCTTCGACAAGAAGACGTGGGGGCTGGCCCACGGAGATGTAGGTTTTTGTCGCTCCCCCTTGCCTCCGGCAGGAGGCAGGAAAGGGGGCTTTAGTAAGGATTCGACGGCATCATATCCCAGGCCTGGAGCGTGTGGACTTTGGTCGAACCGCCTTTCGAGAACAGGACAACGCCAAGACTGTCTTTGCGCGTCGGATAGATGCGTCGCATCACCGCCTGGCGGTCGTTGACAAAGACCTCGACGACCGACTTGTCCACAAAGACCCGCAGCTTCAGCGGCTCGCCGGACTTAAGTTCAAACGGCCCCGCTTCAACTGACTTTGGCCCTTCGCCGAGGCTGGACTTATTCGTGTCGATTTTGAGTTTCTTGTCGGCGGCGTCGTAGTAAACGAGCGTCTGCTCCTGGCCGTCGGGGGAGGCGCAGACCTTCACGCCGAACTGCCGGGCGCCGTCGGGGACCATCTCAATTGAGAGCTCGATGCTGTCTCCCCGGATGTCCTTTAACGGCAGCTCGGAGTCGGCCTTAATAGTCAAATTCTTAATCTCTTTCGGATTATATCTCAGCACTTCCAGCTCCTTCGGCGGCCACATCCGCAGCATGCCGTCGTCGCCCAGCGCCAGAACGCGAGGCAGGCTGAATATGCCCGACCAGCCGCTGGCCTTGCGGGTCTGTCCTTTTCGACCATCAAAAATCCAGACCCACATAATCCGTCGGCCCTTGCCATCCAGCATACTTTCCGGGGCGAAATAGTCATTATCCACCCAGCTCATTTTCTCGTGGAATTCGGGATAGAACTGCTCGTTCTTCCATTCTCCCAGGTAATAACGACAGCCAAGTCTGTGACTGATACACAGAAGCATATATTTATCGCCTATCTTGAAGAGGTCGGCGCAGGATACGTCTTCGTTGATGTCCACGTCTCCTACACTGTGTGCCAGTAAGTCGCCGACATACTTCCACTTGCCTTCCAGGCTGTCACACTTGGCGATTGCGGGCCTTTTCCCGCCGAAGATGGCGTAGTACGTATTGCCCTCAAGCCAGCCGTAAGGGTCCCATGACCGGTACTTGCCGTGATGAGGGTCGCCGGGGGTGGTCGCGGGCGTGATGAGTTCGAGCTTCTTCCATTCGTTAAGCTCGTCGTCGAGCGCCACGGCCATGGTGTTACCCTTGCGCTGCTGGTCGTGGAAGCACATGGT
>CAZQYB010000186.1:0-4313 GCA_964597535.1 uncultured Pirellulales bacterium
GTATAACACCATAATTCGTATCTCGTATCTCGTGAAGCGTATCTCGTGAACCGCCTCCGGCTTCACGCTTTCGTTTGTCGTCTTTACCACTCACTAACGTTCGAGGCTCTGCCCTCTGTCCTCTGTCTTCTGTCTTCTGTTTATAGAGGGGCGTAAAATCGACGCCACTTTCGTTGATGTCCGGCGGCAAAATTTCGATTCCCGTTTTCCCGCACTCGGTGATGTAATCAACAACCTTGTCCGTGTTGCCCATTTCATAGGTCAAGAGAGCAGCCATATATTCGATGGGCCAATAGGTCTTCATATATGCGGTCTGGTACGCGATGACAGCATAGCGTGTTGAGTGGCTCTTGTTGAAACCGTAGCCGGCGAACCGTTCGATAAGCTCGAAAATCTGCTGGGCCTGGTGTTTTTTTAGGCCTTTATCAACGCAGCCGGCCACAAATCTTTCCCGTTCCTTGGCAATGGTTCTCGCCTTCTTTTTGCTTATTGCCTTGATTAAGGTGTAGGCCTCTCGCAGGGGGATATCGCCGAGGCGATTACAGATGCGCATTACCTGTTCCTGATAGACCATAATGCCGTAGGTTTCGTCGAGGATTTCTTTCATAATCGGGTGCGGCAGGTCCCATTTTGCGCCGTGCTTGCGGTCGATATAATCAGGAATCAATATCATAGGCCCCGGCCGGTAAAGCGCGTTGGCGGCGATAAGGTCTTCGATTCTGTCCGGCTTTATTTTCATCAATAAGTCCTGCATCCCGCCGGACTCAAACTGGAAAATCCCTTTTGTCTTACCGTTTGCGAACAGCTCAAAGACCTTCGGGTCGTTGAGGTCAATTTTTTCCAGGTCGATGTTCCGGCCGTGAATGTCCCTTACCAGTTCGCGGGCCCTCTCCAGTACGCTGAGGGTCTTCAGACCCAAAAAGTCCATCTTCAGCAGACCGACCTTTTCAACCATAGGTCCTTCGTAGGCGGTTATTATGTCGTTGGAGTCGGACACTTTATATAAAGGTATGAAATTGGTTAACGGCTCATCAGCGATGACAACACCGGCAGCGTGGGTCGATGCGTGGCGGGCAAGACCTTCGAGTCTTTTGCAGATATCAATTACTTTTTTGGTCCGCTCGTTTTGTTCGTAGGCCTGTTTCAACTGCGGCTCAGTCTTTAAGGCCTTATCGAGTGTCATATCGAGCGAAGCGGGGACAAGTTTGGCCAATCTGTCCGCCTCCGGTAATGGGACATCCAGCACCCTGCAGACGTCACGGATAACCGCTCGCGCCTTCATTGTTCCAAAAGTTATTATCTGTGCGACGTGACCGTATTTTTGACGGACATAATTGATGACTTTCGCTCGATTTGCCTGACAGATATCGATGTCAATATCAGGCATTTCATTTCGCTGCGGGTCCATAAACCGCTCGAAGAGCAAATCATAGCGAATCGGGTCAACATCGCACAAGCCGAGGCAGTATCCAACCACCGTCCCGACCGCGCTGCCTCTGGCGCCGACGGGGATTTTCTCCTTGTGGGCGTAGCTGCAGAAATCCCAGACGATAAGGAAGTAACTGGCGAAACCCTTTGACTTGATTACGTCAAGCTCTCTGTCGAGTCTTAGCTTTACTTGCTCGCTGATTTTGCCATATCGCTGCTGCGCTCCTTCAAGCACGAGTTTCGTCAGAAACTCTTCGGCAGTTGAGCCATCGGCGGGCTTAAAACGTGGGGCGTGCCGACTCTTTAAGTCAAGCTCAACATTGCATCGCTCGGCAATGGCCAGGGTATTGTCGTAGGCCTCGGGAAAATCAGCGAAAAGCTGACGCATTTGACCGGGGTCTTTTAAGAATACATCCTTCGGATAAATCATCCTGTTGGGGTCGTCAGCGTTTTTGCCGGTGCTTATGCAGCATAAACAATTGTGCGCTTCGTAATCGCCTTCTTCCAAAAAGTGAACATCGTTGGTCACGAGCAGGGGCAGTCCCATCTTTTTGGCAAGGTCAATCAATGCCTGTCGGACATTTTCATCGTCGTCTTCGTGCTTTTGAATCTCGATGAAGAACCGCTCTGGGCCAAATATCTTTATATAGCTTTCCGCAGCGGCGGCTGCTGCCTTCTCGTCACCGTTTGCAAGCTGAGCAGGGATTTCGCCTTTAAGACACGCCGAAGTGGCTATCAATCCTTCGTTCAGCTCGGCCAGGATTTCCTTATCAATCCTCGGGCGGTAGTAGAATCCTTCGGTGAAACCGGCACTCGCCAATTTGAGAAGGTTCTTGTAGCCGGTATTATTTTCAGCCAGAAGTACCAGGTGATATGCCGCATCACTGATACTGCGTTTTTGGCGGTCAAATCTACTGCTGGGGGCAACGTACGCTTCAATGCCTATTATTGGCTTTATGTGTGCGGCCCTGGCCTTTGTATAAAACTCCACCGCGCCGAACATATTGCCGTGGTCGGTAACAGCTATTGTGTCCATCTCCAGCTCTTTGCAGCGTTTGAGCAGTTTGTCGAAACTAATCGCTCCATCGAGCAGCGAATATTGGCTGTGCAGATGAAGATGTGTAAATCCTTTGCCTGACATAAGTTAAGCCGTCCATTGGTCATTGATTGTCATTTATTGTTCATTTGTAATTATCAACTATCACTTATCAATTATCAATAAGAAATTGACTGAGGAGCGTATGAAAAGTTCAATCATCCCTGTTTCAACCGATGAATCATAAGATTAATCATAGCAATCTGAGCCATTGCGTACCGGATACGGGGTGCCGTCAACCACTTTGCGCAAATCAGTGCTGCGAGGCCGCCCGCCAGTTTTGGCCGGTGGCGGCAATAGTCCAATCAATTTCCACTGTTCATTTATCAAACTTAGGATTTTTTTGCATAAAATTGCAGGCTGGGCGCGTCAAATGACTGACAGCACAAATGCGAAACCTGGTTAATCTACAGTGATTTTCTGATAATATATGATTTGATGTAAGTATTTGATTCGTTATCGTGGGAGCAAAAAGAATCGGGGAGATTGATATGTGTCAAACCCACGTTAATATGAGCTCGTAAGTTATCGCCTCGAGTATATGGGGCCCGGATGTGGTGACGGCTAAACCGTTGCCTGGTAGGAAGTTATCACAGATTTGGAAGGGAAACGCTATGAGCAAGAGGATGAAACTGTCTGTTATGGTAATTTCTTTTTGCATTTGTATCTCAGCAGGAACGAACCTTGTTTATGCTGTGGAAGGTCTTTCAATTTCGGGTCTTCCGGCGGCTGTGCAGGAAGTTGTTAAGCGTGAATTTTCCGGCCTCCGAATTACAGAGATCGATGACGAAGATGACTACGATGGAATACATGTTTATAAGATCGAAGCAGAAACGGCCCAGGGTAAAGATTTGATGATAAAAGTGGCTCCCGATGGAACGCTTTATCAGAAAGAGGTCGAAATTGAATTGAAGGAGGTTCCCGATGTGGTCCTGGCAGTATTCAGGAAAGAGCTGGGAGATGCCGATGACGATGTCGATGAGGTCAAGCGAATAAGCAAGCAGGGGAAGATTCAGTATAATATCGAATCGGAAATTTCCGGGAGAGGTATAGAGCTAAAAATCGCCGCTGACGGGACGCTTCTTGAAAAGGATGTCGATGACGATGAAGACGATGAGGGCGATGATGACGATGATGATGGGGCAGGGGGCGTCCTTGCCGGGATATTGTATGATAGCATGGATTTTACGAATCCCCGCAGCGGTCTGGATTTTTTGCCCAGCCTCGATATGAGCTGGGGTGCCGATCGTGGTAAAGGTTGGTCGGCTCGGTGGATCGGGGGTATCAACGGGACTTATTTCGGCGATGTCACTTATACAGTCGAGACCAACGGCAAGGTTCGGCTGACGGTTGCCGGCTACGTTATCATCGACACGCTCACCCAAAACGGACCCCTTACCGCTGCAACGAGAATGGCTAAGGACGGAGGAGACTGGATTCAAATCGAATATGTCGCTACCGAGAGCCCGGCTTACCTGCGTATCTACTGGCAGTGGCCGGGGCAGCCAAAGGCGATTGTGTTTAACGACGAACTGGATTACGACGAAGATGATATCCCTGGTTATGGCGTCGAGGACCAACGCAGGGACGATGAAGATGAAAAAGTATCGCCGCTATTGCCGCGTTTCACCGGCGGTCAGCCTTCGGTGGTGAACCTGGAGTATCATGACGGTCGCGTACGGCCGATTGTCGGTTCGCATAGTTTCCAGGTTATGCGAAGCAACCGGACGCATCCCGAACTTGCGGTCAAGGATGTCCCTTATTACCCTGAGGATGGATATGAGAAGAT
>CAZQYB010000187.1:0-4311 GCA_964597535.1 uncultured Pirellulales bacterium
GCACTGCTGCTGTACGACTGGTAGACTATCCCCGGCAACGATCCGCCGACGCCGAGCGGCCCGTAGTCGTAGCAGCTTGCGAGCCCGCCGTAGATTTCGCTGGACTGAAATATAAAACCCCGCCGTTTGCACAGCGATACAATGTCGTCAAGCTTGGTTATCTTGCCCATACGTTGCTTCCCGATAATCGGTAATCAATAATCAATTTTCTTAATCGGCCTATTATACAGGCGAGCCTGCGGATTACAAGGATTCTCACTCTTCGGCCGATTAACGCCGGATTTAGGGGAGCTAATCACGAACCACAAGTTACAAACCACGAATTAGTTTGACGGGAATGGGGCTCCTGCGTATTGTAAATTGACAAGGTGAGAATAGAATAAGTATCCGTGGTGGATTTCCGTGCCTAACCTTTATTGAAATTATACTTGGCTTGTTGTGGTTTTTATGTTAACCTTGTCTGTATCGGTTAACCCAAGTTAACTAAATATCCCGCGTTTAACAAGACGTGCGATATAAGTCTTTGTAAAGCAATAGGTTGCAAATGTGCAGAGGCGGTTTCTTATGAAGAAAAGCGAATATCTTACAATTCCCCAGTTGGCTAAGATTTTGGGCATTAGCAGAATCGCCGTGTACAGGAAGGTAAAGAAAGGGCAAATCAAGGCTATACGGGTCGGAAGAAATTACGCCATCCCACAAAAATACGTAGCGAATATCCTGCAAAAAGCGTTGAACCAGGAAGACAAAAAACAAATCGATGCTGCTGTCAAAAAAACAGTTAAAGAGTATGGAGAAGTGCTGAAGCTCTTAGGCAGGGAATAATGAAGACCATTACCCTAAAGGAGGTAGAATATATTGCCTTTAAGCTGGCTCGGGAGACGCTCTCATTCGATGAGCCGATTCCGGATTTCTCAACCCGTTTTCCCAATGTTCTGGAGAGTTGTTTAGCCACGCCTTTTCAAACCTTTTCCGGTAAGTCTTTGTATCCGAGGCTTGTATCTAAAGCAGGCATCCTCTTTTATCTTCTTATCAAAAATCACCCATTTCAGAACGGCAACAAAAGAGTAGCGATGACGGTTTTGTTTGTTTTTCTGTACAAGAACAACAAATGGCTGAAAGTTGACACGCAGGAGCTTTACAACTTCACGGTGTGGGTCGCTTCCAGCCCGCGTACTGTCAAGGACGAGACCGTAAAAGCCACTGAAAAATTCTTAAAAAGATATTTAGTAAAGCTCGAAGAATAGGCGTCAGTTCGGAAATAATTTAACCGCGGAGAACGCCGAGCAATTCAATAATCAATCATCATTAATCAGTAATCAATTGAACCGTCGGGCCTTTGGCCGGGGTTTTGGTCTGCCGAGCGTGGGGGTTGTGGGTATCACTTAGTTAGAAAGTTGCTCTGTTGAAAGCCCTATGGAACTCGAATTTATCGCCAAAAAGAGATTCTTCACTTCGCTGCGCTTCGTTCAGAATGACAATTTTTGCATGTTTTCAACGGAGTATTAGAAAGTTTAAGCAAAATGGCCGGCTGATTTTATTTGTGCACGTCAAAATTACATCTTCCGCCTCATAGTTGGGATGTGAGCATATCGCTTCCACACCAGAAGTACAGGAACGATGCAGAACAATGCGTTTACCAGCAAAATGCTTGTTTGAATACTCGTCTCAACCACAACCCTTTGGTGCGGTTTTTCAAACAGACTCCACGAGAATCCAAGCGGGCTGTAGAGATAGATTATCTCACTTTCCAGAATGGCGGATAGAATCAATGGGAAAAACAGATACACGATGCCAACGAACCCCAGAAGAAGTCCGATTTTGCCGGACGGCTGGTTGTAAACAACGTAAAGTTCCAACAGTAGAATATAAAAGGCGTAAAAGGAAAGCAAAACGAGAAGAGGATAGAGACATTGCAACAACTGCATTTTAGCAATCAAGCTTACCCCGATGGAAACTGCTGCCCACACAGCGAACAAACCAAGCGCAAGTGAAAGATTTGAATACGAGAGCATAGGAAAAATGGTGTTGGTGTTCAGGGTATATTTCTGCCGCGCAAGACCGATATGTTCAAGATACTTGTCAAAACTTCGGAGAGATGTAGAAGGTATAATCAAGACAGCAAGAAGCGAAATTAGCCAATAAGAATAATTTGTGTTCGTTCCTGCATTTGGCAGGTGCGTGTAAAACAGGCCAAAAAGTACGAACTCATAGCCGAGCAGGAACAGGAACGCTCCTTTTCTGGTAAACAGTGGTTCCTGCTCTCGGTCGAACTTGCGGAGTATTCCCTTGATGGTCCAGCAGCTAAAGTACAGGACGATAAAAGTGATTAATAGAAGGATTGGGAGTTTTACGTTGAAGAAAGTTGCTCGGACGCTTTCCAGCTCTTCGATTTGCGACAATCCAACCATAACGGGAAGGAAAAAGGGCGCTGCAAAAAAGGCGAGAAGGATGAAGGCTGTTATGTTGGTTTTCTTCTTATTTTTGGCGGGATTGATTGAGCACAATAGGATTAGAGAATTTACCAACAGGGTCACGGAGATAAGGACAAGAAAGATTTGTCCCTGCAGAACGCCGCTGAGTTTGCCCATAATTCCGAAAGACACAAGGAAAAGGCAGTTGGTTGCGGCGAGCAGCACAGCCACCAGGTTCCTTCCCAGCAGGATACCAACGGCCTTTTGGTGAGCAGGCAGGGGCAGCATTCTAAAGAAATCGTAGGTTTTCCCGGACACCTCGTCTTTCAGGGCTGTTCCGGAATTATAGGCGGCCCATATCCAAAGAACTATCACCTCGAAAAGCAGGAACTGAGCGTAAAGAGACTTGAAGAAGTCCTCGCGAGCATCGAACACATCCTGGTATTTGTAGATGGTGTAGTTGATGAACAATAGCAGCGCAACTATGGCAATGTATATAGTTACGTATATCCAGAATTGCCTTGGTCGCATCAAGCTGTAACGATAACGTTGTATTAGCGGATTACTGAACATCAGCTCGCTTCTTCCCTTTTAAACACGCTATTGCTCGGAGGAAGATATCTTCATAAATAGGTCTTCCAGGTCCGTTTTTTCTTCGCAGAATGTAACAACTTTAATGCCGTTTTCCACCAGGTGTCTATTTAAGGCCGCCAATTCGGGCAGCGGTGCGTTCATCTCAACTGTTATTGTTTTATTTTGGACAGCGATTATTTCGGCGTTTGGGAATTCTTTTATCAACAGGACTGCCCTGTCACGGTCCTCCAGAACAGAAACTGCGACTTTTCTTGCGCCGGTAATCTTTTGCTGAATCTCTTCGACATCGCCGTACATCACAATATTACCTTCGTCCATTATTGCGATATGAGAACAAAAGCCGGACAGCTCAGTCAATATATGAGAGGATATGATAATAGTCTTTCCTTCGGTGCTCAGTTTTTTCAGGGTTGCGCGCAGTTGGATTCTCGCCTTTGGGTCCAAGCCGGAGGCGGGCTCATCCAACAGGAACAGGTCGGGCTCGTGCACTAACAGGACCCCGACCCCCATTCGTTGAACCATTCCTCTGGAAAGGTGGCGAATTAGGTCGTTGCGTTTATCTTCAAGGTCAATATATTCTAAAACCTCGTCCACCCGTTTGGGAATTACGTCCGGCTCGACTTTGTATGCCTTTGCAAAGAACTCGAGGCACTCTGTAAGGGTAAGGTCGTTATAGAGATTGAAAAAATCCGGCATAAATCCAATGTGTTTTCTTATGTCCAGATATTCCTTTGTTAGCTCATAGCCGAGTAATCGAGCGCTGCCTTGCGTCGGCGGCAGGACGGTTGCCAGAATCCGAAGAAGCGTGGTCTTGCCTGCTCCGTTCGGGCCGATAAGACCCACTATCTGCCCTTGCTCAACGGAGAAATTAACATCGTTGACAGCCACCAGCGTGCCAAATTCTTTCCTGATGTTATTTACTTCCAGAATTTCCATATAGCAATCCGATTAGGGATTCGACATTTAACATTATTTTCTTTGAAGCGGCAAACTTTTATTTCATTAAAATATCGAATTGGTTCTGAAAAACACGGCAAAATGTGGATTTTTGGCCTCTTTATCACAAATACAAGGCCACAGCAGCGGCCTTATTGCCAAGCTGGAAAAGATTGCGGCCGGCCAAAGCCGGATTCGGGGGAGCTAATCACGAACCACGAATTAGTTTGACAGGTGTGGGGGGCTTGGGTACTGTATTTGCCGACAGTCCAGAGGCGTTTGGAAAATAGGATATTTGATAAACGAAGCTCGAAGGGAGATGTTAAAATGGAGACGTCAAAGGAACTTCATTCCGCATTTAAGCACAACT
>CAZQYB010000188.1:0-4298 GCA_964597535.1 uncultured Pirellulales bacterium
GGCACCGCATACTGACATCTCCTGCAGTGAGTAATGTCCGGATAGCGCCTGATTGGATACCGGTCTGGGACCTGGGCCCTTAAATCCGCCAGCGTCATCTCAACCTGGGGTCCGAATACTACGCCGTCAAGCCGCTCAGGCCGCTGGTTCTGCAATATATCTAAAAAGGCCTTCATCCAGCCATCACGATTTGTGCCCCCGAGGTCAAATCCCTGCGGTGAAACCCACATCTGTGCCTTGGGATGATAACGATTCATAAGCTTTTTCTGCTTTTGTATAAGAGGTAATAAAACGGCTGGATGCGTGTCTCCCGGATCTCCGCCAGGTACAAAAACTGCGTCAATCCGCGGTAGCTTCTGAAAGACCTCGCGCCATCGCTCCATTGAGGCTTCGGTTGTCTCAGGATATGTATGATCACGATCAATCACAGGGAACCATATCCATACATCAAGACCATAATCATCAGCCAGCTGAGACATCTTTACCATCATCTTTATTTTAGGCTCCGGAAAATGCGGACTGTCATTATCGTCATCACTCTTTGGAGGAATCAACTCCACAGCATTGGTTCCGAAGACAACCATGTCCCTGTAGTACTGTTCCCACATCTCGATGTTCCAGGCATCATAAGAGTTGGTCTTGGGTCTGTATCCGAGCTGATGGCCCCGAAGCGAATATTTCGGGGCAGTGGAAATCTGAACATCCGGCGAAAGCGCCAGTATATCCCTTCTCATCGTTAACAAACGAAGCAGCCTGCCCGCAGCAAACAACGCGCCTCTCTCATCACGGCCAATTAGATAAATCGTAGGCGCCTTTCGTGTCTTCACATCCACCCATATGGCATATCCGTCCGCCCTGGATGGGACCGTCAGACCCGAAGGCAGCTTAAAGCCAATCGGAAAGTCCTCTACAGTGCCTAAAACTATTGCCGCTACATCGGCAGCCGGCATTGATTCAGAGGCCTTAAGCGTTATCCTGGAACGTTTTAAAATCTCATCGCAGAGCATATCAGCGGCCTTGGCACGTATAATCGGTGTGAAAGACGCTACTATCACGGCTTCGGAAAGTTCAATTACGCCGGGCCCAAGAGCCTGAACAGGGAAAAAAATAAACGTACTTTTGCCTTCTATATCAAGACCTTCAACCATTTTATTGGGATTGTGGCTTAAGGCCGAACCCGGTACAATAGTTCGCGGCTGACCTTCCCAGGACCAGTAAAGGTGCAGTCTCGCCCGACCTTCATTCGAAGTGAATTCTAACACCACAGGAACCTTCTTGCCCTTTTCCATGGCAATCTTACCCATACGTGGTCCATTGATATCAAGACCGTCTATTATAACAGTATCTGAAACTTTGAGCCGCAGACCGTCAATGGCCTCGGCGGTGAATGTAACCTCACCGGTAAAAGGCCCTTCGATAAAACCTCCCCATCTGGCCGACCAGTTGTTGCCTCGCCGATTGCCCCAGTGGTGTTCGACGCCGGTTAGAACATCCTTTTCATTCTGCAGAGTGAATCTCTCGCTATGGAATCTGACACCCCACAGTCCGGGTTTGGCTGCCTCTTGTGGGCCGGCATATCCAGCGAAACAGACAACAAACAGTGTTAATAGTAAAACAAAACAATACTTACTCATAATAGAACTCCTCATGTAGTCGAGTTAACTGGGATTTCCCATTTAACGCTTTTAGAAATATCTTTCCGGCTTTCAATTCCACCATAATATCAAAATCTTATTTTTTTGCACGGATTTACTTGTCAAATCCGGGTTAACAATCCTGTCAAAAGTTTTAATCATTGACATATATGCACCGGCGTAATATAGTAACTGCTTTGTATTTCCCCATTGGAATTTTTACGGGATTGATACATTGAAATATTAAGGATGAACCGACATTTTGCAGAGTTGTTCGAATGTAAGAATCGGTGAAAAAGGAGATTATTGCAATGGCAGAAAAGTGGGTTTACTTCTTCGGCAACGGCAAAGCCGAAGGCAATGCAAGGATGAAAGAAATTTTAGGCGGTAAGGGAGCGAATCTCGCGGAGATGACCAATCTCGGTATTCCGGTCCCGCCCGGCTTTACCATCGCCACAAAGGTCTGCGATGTGTATTACAGGAAGAGTAAGAGATGGCCTAAGGGTTTGGCGGCGGAAATTGATAAGAATACGGCCAAGCTTGAGCGGGTGATGGGGGCGAAGCTGGGCGATGCGAAAAAGCCGTTGCTGGTCAGTGTCAGGAGCGGTGCAGCCGTATCTATGCCGGGTATGATGAACACGGTACTTAACCTCGGGCTGAATGATGATGTAATTGAAGGTATCATCAAAAAGACCAAGAATCCGAGATTCGCGTATGATATATACCGTCGCTTTATCGATATGTTCGGCGACGTGGTTATGGGCTGTGACCACGAGTATTTTGAAGAAGTAATTGACGCCGCCAAGAAGAAGGCAAAAGTCAAACTCGATAATGAGTTGAGTGCCGGGCAGTTGAAAGAGGTTGTCGAAAAATACAAAAAGGTTTACAAGAAACACGTCGGCGGGTTGTTTCCGCAGGACGGCAGGGCCCAGTTGACGCACGCTATCAACGCGGTTATTGGTTCGTGGATGATTGACAGGGCGGTTACGTATCGGCGGCTGAATAATATTACGGGGCTGTTAGGGACGGCTGTGAACGTTCAGGCAATGGTGTTCGGCAATATGGGCGAGGACTGCGGGACAGGCGTCTGCTTTACCCGCAACCCGAGTACCGGCGAGAAGGAATTCTACGGCGAGTTCCTGATGAACGCCCAGGGCGAAGATGTCGTGGCTGGTATCAGGACCCCTTTGACGTTAAAGAAATTAGGAAGTCGCTTGCCGAAGGCTTACAAACAATTGACCTCCCTGATGACCAAGCTGGAGAAGCACTATAAAGACACGCAGGATATGGAATTTACCATTCAGGAGAAAATACTCTATATTCTGCAAACGCGAACTGGCAAGCGGACGGCGGAAGCGGCGGTCAAGATTGCAGTTGATATGGTTCGGGAAAGACTTATTACAAAACAAGAGGCCGTTAAGCGAGTGACACCGGAGCAGTTGGACCGGCTGCTGCATCCTCACTTTGACCCGAAGGCCAGTCGCAACGTTATCGCCAGGGGACTTCCCGCTTCACCCGGGGCGGCGGTCGGGCAGGTTGTATTCGACGCTGATACCGCTGAGGAGTGGAGGAAAAAAGGAAAAAAGGTAATTCTTGTTCGGATAGAAACCAGTCCCGAAGACATAGGCGGAATGGACGCAGCGGAAGGTATTTTGACGGCTCGCGGCGGTATGACCAGTCATGCGGCGGTCGTCGCCCGTGGTATGGGTAAACCCTGCATAGCAGGTGTGGGCGCACTGCACATCCATTACAAACTGAGCAAGCTTAATGTCGGCAAGCTGACCATCAAGCAAGGGGACTGGATTAGTCTCGACGGCTCGACCGGCGAACTTATGACGGGGCAACTGCCTACGGTGGAGCCGACAATGAGCGGAGACTTCGGCTCCTTTATGAAGATTTGCGATGGTGTTCGTCGGCTGGGGATTCGGACAAATGCTGATACGCGGGAAGATGCAAAACGAGCGCGAGAATTCGGCGCCGAGGGTATCGGGCTTTGCAGGACGGAGCATATGTTCTTCGAAGGCGGGCAGATTTGGCCTGTGAGGCAGATGATTTTGGCGGCTGATGATTACGCACTGATGCTCGACGAGCTTGAAGAAGCTCAAACCGAGAAAGAAAAAAGAGCGGTTGAGAAAGAACACGCTACTGCAAAAAGACAGTTTGAAGGTGCATTGGAGAAAGTGTTGCCTATTCAGCGTAAGGACTTTGAGGGTATATTCGAAGTGATGGCCGGTTTGCCGGTAACAATTCGTTTGCTGGACCCGCCGTTGCATGAGTTCTTGCCACAGGATGCAAAGAGCCAGGCGGAGATGGCCAGGCGGCTTGGGGTTAAGCCGGCTGTTGTAAAGAAAAAGGTTGAGCAGTTGCACGAGTTTAATCCGATGCTTGGACACCGCGGCTGCCGTCTGGCGGTGACATATCCCGCTATCTACCGTATGCAGGCGAGGGCAATCATCGAGGCGGCGTTGAACGTGAGGAAAAAGGGCAAGGTCGTGCTGCCTGAAATTATGATTCCATTGGCAGGAGCTGTCACCGAGTTGAAACTGGTCAAAGATGAAATTGTAGATGAGATTAAGACAGTCTTCAAAGAGAGAAAGACCAGGATTAAATATTTGATATGGACGATGATTGAGGTTCACAGGGCTTCGTTGACGGCAGATGAGA
>CAZQYB010000189.1:0-4281 GCA_964597535.1 uncultured Pirellulales bacterium
ATGCGGTTCTATTCAGCGTTATTCGTGTCATCTGAATATATGAAAGAACACGTGTACCACAGGACATATAAATTTAGGAGAGAGCAACTCGTCGTTACCGGCTATGCAAGGGTGGATATGTTCCATAATGCAGATGATATTTCCCGCCGTGTGCGCACTGAATTGAATTTGAGGAATACAAAATATATTATTCTTTTTGCTCCTACTTACCGTCCTCATGGCGAGTGCGGCGAAATACCTTTCGGGCTATCCGCGTCTGAATTTTTCGGGCGGCTGAATGATTTTTGTGAGAAGATTGATGCCACATTGATTTTTCGGCTGCATATAAATTCGAAATTACGGACCGTGCCCATAGATTACTCAAGGGTCAGAGTCATTTCACAAAAGGAGTATCCAGAAACCAACGAACTGCTGACAGCAGTTGACCTTGTAGTTACCGACTGGTCAGGCGTAGCATCTGATTTCTATCCGCTTATTCGGCCTGTAATATATGTTGATACGCCGGTACCATCGAACCACAGTTCGGAAGGCGCGGGAGTAGAACGGGTAGGCGACCACGTTCACAACATGGACGAGCTTGCAGCCGCGATTGAGAAGAACCTCAAGCTCGACAAAAATGCGCTGCGTGACATGCTTTCGGACGTACTTAATGGATGCTACGGCAATACACTTGATGGATGCTCGGCCCGGCGGTATGATATGGCAATTCGAGAATTGTTACATTTCAGCCGGGCAGACATAAATGGCGAGTAAACGATATATATACTGCCCCCACTGTGGAGAAAAGGTTGAAAACGCTACAATAGAAGGGCGCGTGAGACAGCGCTGCCTCAGATGTGAAGCAGTGTTTTATGTTAATCCTCTTCCGGTGGTGAGCACACTATTAGTGAATGCGAAGAGACAGGTTCTTCTCGTATTAAGAAGAAATGAGCCTTATAAAGGCATGTGGTGTTTGCCTATAGGATTTGCTGAGGTGGATGAGAGTATTCAGGATGCGGCCCTGCGTGAATTAGAAGAGGAAACGGGAGTGAAGGGTCGTATAGTTCGTCTGTTAGACGCACAGACAGTAATGGATTCATTCTATGGGAATATGCTGATGCTCTGCTACGAAGTTGAGCAGGTTAGCGGCAAGATTAAAGCTGGGGATGATGCCCGGGAAGCTCGTTTTTTCCCTATAGACGACATTCCTGAATTAGCGTTCAAACCGAACGAAATGGCCCTTGAAAAGTATCGAGAGCTTTATGGAGATTTATGCTGATATATCTGCTTCTTTGTCAGTTAACAAAAAAGTATTTGTTAAATATCCCATATTTTCACTAAGAATTACTAAAGAGAAAATTAGAAAGGAAGAAAGGTGAAAACGGTCTATTCATATTATGTGTTGGATATTGTCCATAAAGGACATTTAGAAATGATGAAAAATGCCAAAGCGATTGCAGGCGAAGATGGAAAATCAATTGTGGGGATTCTTACCGATGAAGCCGTGATGGAGAAAAAGCCAAAACCGACAATTTCATTTGAGGACAGAATAGAACTTGCAGGTGCAATAAAATACGTGGACCTTGCGGTTGCACAGGAAACTTATTCGCCACTTCCAAATGTAAAGAAAATCAGGCCCGACATTTTGATGGAAAGTTCAAGTCACACTAAGGAAGCAATTGAAGAGGCAAGAGAAGTAATGAAGGATATAGGCGGCAAGGTTATCGTGATACCATACTTTCCCACACAATCATCGAGCAAGATAAAGAACAGGGTAAAACGGGGCGGCGCCAAATAAAAACCAAAATTGAAAGAGATGACAGATGAAAAATGATTCAACTAAACCGGTACCCAGCCCAACAGGTGCCTGGCAGAAGAAAATGTTTTGGCTTATGTGGGTAACTTATGCCTCCTTCTATCTTTGCCGGGTAAACATCTCGATTGCTATGCCCAAAATTATGGAAGAGTTCGGTTTGACAAAAACGAATATGGGAATGGTACTGAGCGGTCTATTTCTAATGTATGCAGTAGGCCAATTCATAAACGGTCAGCTCGGTGATAAAATAAATTCAAGGCGGATAATTACAATCGGCCTATTTACCTCGGCGGTGCTGAATCTTATATTTGGCTTCACCGCCGGGATATTTACTCTTATGGTAGTGCTATGGGGACTGAATGGATATTTTCAGGCAATGGGGTGGGGACCAACTGTCAAGGCAATGGCAAACTGGTTTCCAAGGAAAGTACGGGGTAGAATTTCCGGACGGCTTGGAACATGCTACATTATAGGAGGAGCTTTTTCCTGGCTCCTGGCCGGTACCATCGCAAAGTATTTCAACTGGCGTTATACTTTTTGGTTCCCCGCCATAGTTTGCATATTTGCTGCTCTGCACTGGTACATTCGTGCGCGAAACGCCCCGGAGGAAGTGGGCCTGGCAAGCGTAGATGAACAGGAAAAAGGGCTTGAAAACACGCAGATTCGCGAAGATGCGCACATAGGTTTTCGCAAGACCTTAAAAATAACACTTTTAAATCCCTATGTCTGGTTTGCCGGCTTTGGGTTATTCGGCCTGAATATAGTTCGCTACGGTTTTATGTCCTGGGCGCCTACATATATGTTTGAGGAACAAGGGGCAACAATTTCTATGGCTGCTTATAAGGCCGTTGCCTTTCCCGTTGCCGGAGGATTAGGTGCAATCTTTGCCGGCTGGGCGTCTGACAGGATATTTAAGAACCGCAGAGCGCCGGTTGCTTTTATAATGCTGCTCTTTTTAGCTTTCTTCTGTTATTTGTATAAGGCATGCCCTGCAAATAGTTGGGTGCTAAGTTTGGTTATTTTATTATTTATCGGTTTTTTTACCTTTGGTCCCCACATACTGCTTGTAGCCGCTTTACCTGCGGATTTAGGCTCGCGCAAAGCCGCATCTTCAGTAGCCGGTTTCATAGATTCAATGGGATACCTGGGAGCATTTTGTACCGGTGTGGGAACAGGTTACTTGGTAGAAAAGTTTGGTTGGTATGCCGGCTTCTACTTCTGGATTTTCGGAGCAATCTTTGCCGCAATTATGACTTTGCTTATCTGGAACTATAAGGAGCACGAAGTCAAACATATAGAATAACAGGCGATGCGGAGTTGAAAAACAATATTGATTTCGCGGCGGGGTGATAAAGGGAAAAACGTATGCGAAGAGATTGTGTGATTTTGTTAAAGAGGGCCGACAATGACAGACCCCATCTCGGAAGAAAAAGTAGCCATCGACTACTATGATGACTACGCAAAAAGTTACGAAGATGAGCGCAGAAGAGGATATTACTCGCTTATCAATGACCTGGAATTTGAGAAGGTAGAGCCGTTCGTCCGTGGGAAAAAAGTACTTGAGATTGGCTGCGGAACGGGCCTGATTCTCGAACGTGTACACGAGGTTGCAAAGGAAGCTGTCGGCGTAGATATTTCGGCGAATATGCTGGATGTGTGCCGGAAAAAAGGGCTTAATGTTCTTGAAGCTTCAGCAACAGAATTGCCTTTTGAGGATAATAGTTTTGATTTGGTTTACTCATTCAAGGTTCTGGCGCACGTGCCGGAGATAGAAAAGGCCATAAAGGAGATTGTCCGGGTGACGAAACCCAACGGCCGAGTTGTTCTGGAGTTTTATAATCCCTTCAGCTTTAAGGGGCTAAATGCCAAATTGAGGGCAATGGTCAGACGTCACGAGCCTGTATATATTCGCCACGATAGTCTCAGGGATATTCGGCGCCTCCTGCCCGAAGAGTTCAGGATAGTCAGTATGCGGGGGATACGCATCTTTGCGCCTTTTGCACCTTGCTACACACTTCCGATTATCTCAACCATTTTCAGATTCTTAGACAGACATTTGTGTGAGAGTCCTTTGGGCAGGTTCGGCGGCTACTTCGTAGTAGAGGCCGTCAACAGCAAAGGATAGCCTGCCTTTTTCGGGGGCAAGCACCACAATAGAACAAAAAACTGGTAAAAATTTGGTGTATGCCGATTTTTTGGGGGAAATGGGGGTAGAATGCAAAAAAACGGAGGAGATAGTTGACATTATCGGACAGATTTGTTAGTTTGAGATTATCGAGGAGCTTTGGAGGTCCTCCGAGCGTTCTTAGCAAAAAGGTCAAATTATATCATTTTTGGAGGTTAGAAAAATGGAGAAGGCAAGAATCATTTCATTGTTCGTGGTAGTTCTGCACATCTGTTTTATATCCACGTTAGCGCTTGGTGATGACCTGATATCTCACTGGACGTTTGACGAGGGCGGAGGCAGCATAGCCTACGACTCAGCA
>CAZQYB010000190.1:0-4197 GCA_964597535.1 uncultured Pirellulales bacterium
CCCCTAAGGGGCGAGCCCCATTAGAGAGCGGAGACAATGCCTCTAACGGGGCAAGGGCAACATAAGGGCACAAGTCACAAGGGCATAAGTGAGGGAACAGGGGTCGGGGGTCAGGGGTCAGGGGGATTTTTTGAATTAATGCTTGACTGTTTCGAGGGGAGCGAATAATATAACAGCAGGTAACTATTGAACGGCGGTAGTACCGGCAAGAGTTTTGTTAAGAAAGGGAGTAAACACAATGAACATTTATGTAGGGAATTTGCCTCATAAGGCAACCGAGGATGAGGTCCGTCAGGCTTTTGCAGCATTTGGTGAGGTCGCAGAGGTCCGTATAATAGTGGACAAGTTCAGCGGCGAATCAAGAGGATTCGGCTTCGTAGAAATGCCGTCCAAAACTGAAGCAGAAAAAGCCATCGAAGAAATGAACGGCAAGGACTTTATGGAACGCGTTTTGAATGTGAACGAAGCCCAGCCGAAGGTCGATCGTGGTGGTGGGGGAGGACGAGGAGGTTTCGGTGGTGGCCGTGGCGGCGGTGGCCGTGGTGGCGGTGGCCGTGGCGGCGGTAGCCGTGGCGGCGGTAGCCGTGGCGGAGGTGGAGGTCGGTACTAACGAGCAGTACTGCTGAAAGATTGGGGGGTAAGTGTGAAATGAGAGGGACTCCGCTTTTAGGCGGAGCCCCTTGGTTTTTTCGGCATGTTGCTTTGGATTAGGCGGGGTTAAACAAAACGCACGCAATAAATTACGGGGGTAAATATTACTGTATTAACCGAAACATAGGTAATACTTTATACCCCCTATTGCCTATCTTACCTGGCTTTGCTCAATTCGTCCTATCAGTATTTTTCCTATACAAAATCAGGTAAAACCTGACCCTCAAAATTAATGCAACCTGGTATAATAGCGTTAACAGGGCCATAGAAATAGAAAGGATTGGCAGGCTGAGAGGGCAAGGATTGCTAATTTCAGCCTGGGTTAGTTTTGCGAAAGGCCGCGACTTATGCGACCACCTCGTCGAGGAAACTATAAAATCCTCACAAGGAGTATCAGTTAATCGAAGTGAGGTTTATATATACGTAAGGCCCCATCCGGAGGAGGCTGGGGCCTTTTTTTACACATGGGGAATTTCACCCTCATCTGCCGAACCACGAGCTAAGCGGAATTATGTTTCTCTGTGGCTAATTTTAGTCCTGAGTCTTGCGTCTTGTCCTCATTGCAAGCCGAAGTGCTCCGGATAACGGTATCTTGCCAGGTATAAAGCTGTAAGGGCCTGAATCGTGGCGTGCTGGTTGCTCGGCGGACTGCCGAACTCAAATACCGGGCGACGCTTCGAAGTCATGCAGAACCATCGGTCGTTCCATCCGCCGTCAGGCGACTGATTCTCAATTATCCTCTCAATCCATCGCCTGCGAATTTTCTCTGGAAAGCCGGCCCTTAGAACGAACGTTACCTTCTGAATATAAATATCTACGACCGCAACATCAAATACAAGTTGTCTGCTTAGCCGGTTGCACAGATGCTCGATGAGCTTATCCATCTCTTCGTTGGCTCCCACGGTTTTCCTCAGCGTAATCAAAGCATCAAGCTGATGCGTAAGTTTTCGTCCTCGCCACCGCTCCGGGTCAAACAGATGTACCTCTTCGGGTTTGATTTCCGCCTTATCCGGCGCTATCGCGTACAAGACCCATTTGTTGTCAAGATATTCTTTCTTAATCGCTATATTCAGTTCTATTTTATCTACGGGCCAGTTTGGGTCAACCAGCCGTTTCCAACACTTAGGTCGGACGGGTGTAGCCATAAAACTGGTGATAATATCTGAAAATACAGGCGTCGCTCTTAACTTCTCAATCTCCTTAAGCATCTTTATAAGGGCGACATTTTTCCGTTTTAGGATTGTCTGCTTATTCGATTCTGTCCAAGCGAGGCCTTTTTCGATTGCCGCGTCTATACGTTTTGCAAATGTCTCATCGCCTGCTAAAGATATGTTGTTGTAAGCCAAAGTTCCTGATGCGAGGATAGCGGCAAAAGCGACTGTGACAATACCGGCTATTATTGCGTTGCGGCCAAGGCGGTGTTTCTTTACCGCGTCGGCCTTTTTGTCCGCTTGTTCGTTCTCTTTTGACATTTGACTTTTTCCTGACCCTTTCAGACTTATGCAGACAATTCCCCAAACAGTGTCAGCGGACTCGTCTTCGTAACTTTCACGTTCGCAAATTCTCCCGCCAAAGACTCCTGCCCGTCGAATACAACTATCCAATCCTCGGCTGTTCTGGCGACCAACTGCGGCAGGTTTCGGCCTTCGGCTGAGTTAAGATGCGGCTTCTTGCTCAAGCCCTCAACCAGAACTCTGACCGTCTTTCCCAAAAACGCCTGCGATAGTTCCCCGCTGATTTTTTCCTGCACCGCTAATAGCTCAATGTTTCTCTTCTTCTTAACCTCCATCGGGATATTATCTTCCAATCTTTTATCAGCCGTTGTCCCCGGCCTTGGTGAATACTTGAAAATAAAACAGTTTCGATACCTTGCTTTCTTTACCAGCTCAACCGTCGCTTGAAAATCCTCCTCCGTTTCACCTGGGAAGCCCACAATAAAATCACCGGCAATCGCAATCCCCGGCACAGTCGCCCTTGCCCCGGCCAGCATTGCTAAATATTGTGCTGCGGTATAACTGCGATTCATCGCTTTTAAGATTTTGTCCGAGCCGCTCTGGGCCGGCATATGCAGGTAGTTGCATACTTTCGTCAGTTCCGCCATTGCCTGCATTATTTCGTCGAAAAACTCTTCCTGCGGGAAACTGGTAACAAATCTTATCCATTCGATACCTTTTACCTGGCTTGCAAGGTAGAGCAAATCCGCCAGGCAATAACTTTTTTCTCCCGCTTTGTATCTGTATGAATTTACCGCCTGTCCCAACAGTGTAACCTGTCTAACCCCTTCACCTACCAGTTTTTTAATCTGCTCGATTATCGCATCAGGCGGCCTCGACACCTCGGGCCCGCGGACGTAAGGCACAATGCAGTACGTGCAGAACTTATTGCAGCCGCGCATTGCCCGCACAAAGGCCTGAGCCGGTATCTGCTTGTCCTTGATGCCGTAAGCTGATTCAAATTGCTCAAGCGCCCGGTTTTCCGGAGGTGCCGTTCGGATTTTTTCCGTTACCGCCAGTTGCTTTTTCTTTTCCTGCAGCGCCTCGGTGACAAGCTTAGTGATTTGTGGTATCTGAGCCGGCCCGCAAACAATATCGACCGCTTCGTGCTCAAGCAACTCTACACCGAGCCGCTGGGCCATACAGCCGATTACCCCAACGATTATATCCGGTTTGTTTTCTTTTATGTGCTTTAAGAGACCGAGATGCGAAAGGACCCGCTGTTCGGCGTGTTCGCGAACCGAGCAGGTATTTATCAGAACCACATCCGCTTGCTTAACGTCCTCGGTGAGCCCAAACCCTGCATCTTTAAGCGCAGAAGTTACCAGGGCCGTGTCGAGCTTATTCATCTGGCACCCGTAGGTTCGGAGGTACACCTTCACGGTGTACCTCCGAACCTAGACACGGGTGCCCCCACTTTTAGATTTGCTATCGCAAATCTGTGGGGGCATCCTTCAATCATAATTACATCAATTATTGGTTTCATAAATTCTTATAAGTTTTTCCTTTTGTTTTCGAGTTAATTTCTTAAGATTTCTTTCGCGGCGTAAAGCATTCTCATAGTAGTGATACTCCTTAGCATAAACTAATTTTACAGGCAGCTTTCCTCTCAGGTATTTCGCTCCATTGCCGTTATTGTGCTCTTTAATTCGATTCTCTAAATTATTTGTGTATCCGGTATAATATGTTCCATTTGAACACTGCAAGATGTACACAAAATATTTTCCAGTTCGTTGAATTCGTCTATTCACTTTTTCGCATCTCGCATTTTCCCAACATACGGGTCAAAAGATCGCGTACATTCATTTTTTCTATTGACCAACCAAGTTAAGGGTATAAGTTTCTGATTCTTCAGCTTGATACAATTTTACATGTTGTAATTCTGCTCGTTCTATTAGTTTTCTAATAGCTAATTTTAAGCCCTCTTCTGTATACAAACCGAAAATAATTTCTCTTATCGATTCTGGATTCAGCCGCAAAAACCAGGTTTTCTTGCCGTTGAAGTCTTTAAGATGTGCTAATCCTTGTTGCTCTAAGCCCATCAAATAGGCTC
>CAZQYB010000191.1:0-4191 GCA_964597535.1 uncultured Pirellulales bacterium
ATTGAAAAAGACCTCGGGCAAGGGGACACGACCAGCGAGCTTTTCTTCAAAACCGACGCTATCGAAAAGGCGAATATTATTTCGCGGGAGGAAATAATTGTATGCGGAATGCCTGTCGTCAGAGAAATTCTCAAACGCTATGACGAAAAGCTCAAGCTAAAGGTCCACGTAAATGACGGTGAGCCGGCCCATGTCGGTTGCAAAATCGCTGCAATCGAAGGCCCTTTACGTTCTATGCTCAGCGCCGAACGAGTTATGCTCAATTTTCTGCAGCGACTTAGCGGGATAGCTACGACAACAGGCAAATATGTTCGAGCTATTCAAGGAACAAAGGCAAAGATCTATGATACAAGGAAAACAATGCCCGGCTGGCGAATCCTGGAAAAGTACGCGGTCCGGTGCGGCGGCGGATATAATCACCGCCTTGGGTTATACGACGGCATCTTGATTAAAGATAACCACCTGGCCCAACTCGGTAGAAACTTCTACCCAAAACTAAAAAAGATAATTGAGGAAGCCAGAAAGGTAAAAGACACCAAATTCATAGCCGTTGAGGTTGACCATGTTGACGACCAGCTCAACTATGTTCTAAAGATTCCTAATATCGACATTGTGCTTCTTGACAATATGGGCCAATGGCAGTTAAAACACGCAGTAGATATGCGAAATGCGATGTGCGGCAAAAAGAAAAAACCCCTGCTCGAGGCATCAGGAAACATAACATTAAACAGCGTTTCAGCTATAGCCCAGTGCGGTATCGATAGAATCGCCGTTGGTGCAATTACTCATTCAGCAAAAGCCGTTGACATCGGACTCGACAGGTAACCAAAGCTATGCCAGAAACCGATTCGCTCGACCCCGACAAAATAAAAACAAACCTGAAAACCAAACGCATCGGTACTAAAATCCTTGTCTATGACAGTACCACAAGCACCAATGACATTGCAGTCGAATATGCAAAAAATAAAGAAAATGACGGTCTGGTAATCTTCGCCGAACAGCAAACCGCCGGCAGAGGCAGAGCCGGTACTAAGTGGTACAGCGGGCGGAGCGAGAGCATTCTCTGCTCAGTTGTTTTAACCGAGAGCAAATGTAACCCTGAACTGCTCTCTCTTGCCTGCGCAGTTGCGGTTGCGGAAGCCATCGGCAAAATCGCACGATTCGAAGCAAAAATCAAATGGCCAAATGATATAATCTTAAACGGCAAAAAGGTAGCCGGCATCCTGCTCGAATCAAAGCCCAACAACGGCGGCAATGCTTATATCATTGGTGCTGGAATAAACTGCCACCAAAAAAAAGGGGCTTTTCCCGCCGAGTTACAGACAACCGCAACAAGCATCGACATTGAAAGCCAGACGATATGCGACCGTATCTCGTTGGCGAAAAGATTATTGGCCTCGCTGGACTATTGGCTTGAAATGGTGGAGAAGGACAGCAAAAAAGTAACAAACCAATGGCAGAAACTAAGCATTCAATTGGGCCACAGAGTGACGCTCGTTTTCAACGACAGGAAATTCACCGGTAATTGTATCGGCATAGACCCTAAAAAGGGCCTGGTCGTTCAATTGGAGACCGGCGGGGTAAGGATGTTCGACGCTGTACATACAACCATCAGCAAATCTGACTGACACTCTATTTTGGCGAAGCCGAAGCAATCCAGCGAACTTCGTAAGTGTCCTTGTCAACCGTGACCGCGAGTGAACGCGGAAATGAGCGATGTTCAACCACAAAGAAATCATCATGTTCCTCGACAAGCTGAAAACCACCTCTTGTCCCACCCTCGCTGCGGACGAACTTTGCGGCCGCATTAACTACTTGCTCATAGGCGCTTTTGTCATCCGGTTTGCGGTAGTCCAGGGTCGGGCGCTTAAGTGCCTCATAAGGAGGGATCCTGCTGCGATGCTGCTGACGGACTATCAAAGGCAGTTTCACCGAACTATCCAGCCAAAAGGCAAATATCCGGCCTTCCCAATATGGCAGCGGCGCTTTCTTGAATTTAATCCCTGATTCGGGCGTAGGCCAGCGGTCCACAAAAATGAAAGTCAGGTGCTGTGCCATCGTCCATGGATTACTTCTATGACATCCCACTCTGTAAAATACCAGTGATCCTCGTAGCACCAAATTTATGTTAAAGCCCAGAAAATACCTAAAACTTCTATTATTTAAGACGTGAAGAGACCGGACTTATTGACAGAAATTTTGGAATCTTCCAGAAAAATGCCGTATGGGACGTGTTTTCAGTTGATTCGGTACGATTTGGTCTAAACTAATGTCAAGCTTCATTTTTTTTCGCCTTTCTGTTATATTAGTGCTTCGTTCAAATGCATACTTTTCGAAGCTTTCAAAGATACCAGGAAAGGAAAGAACGATGAAAAAACAATTCTCTGTCAGCTTCATACTGGCCTTGATTTTGCTTAGTTCCACAGTTTTGGCTATGCGCCCAGGATACTATGTGAAAAAGGACACGTGGCAGGAGACTATGCTGTCCTCGCGCGAAGCATTAGTGGAATTCGAAGCAGAAGAGGCCGCTCGTCAGGCTAATCGGCTAAAGGCCCTTGGTATTAAACTGGGGCCGTGGTATTCGATAGGGCCTTTCCACAGTCCCGGTTCCGACCCTTATGGCGTAATCTTTGGCCCGGAAGTGAAAACCGACCTCAACGAGAGCTACGACAACGGCAGGTTGACTTGGCGGAAAAGGCCGGAATGGGAAGACGGAGTTGTTCACAGGCTCTCTGGTGACAGAAAATCCGGCGAAGGTCTTGTGGTGGCCGATTATATGTTCAGGAACATCACCGCCTCGAAAGCAGCAACGCTGCCGGTCTATCTCGGCAGCAATGACGGCATCGGCGTGTGGTTCAACGGTGAAAGTGTCCTGGCAAAAGATATCGGGCGAAAAGCCGCTCCCGACCAGGATATAGTAAATCTCAAGCTGAAGAAAGGCATCAATATCTTCCTGATGAAGGTAAATAACAGAGCAGCCGGCCATGCTTTCTATTTTTCGATGTATCCCGGCGGCAGTGTCAGAGCCAGACACTATGAGCAGCTCTGGGATTTTCTGGCCCGTGACTTCACCGGCAAAACCGAGCACCGGCAGATGCGCTGGGAGCGGGAAGATAAGATATGGCAGAAGAATTATAAGCCCGCCTACCTGCGGGCGCCTGCTGAAAACTATGCGAAAGCCACGCGAGATATAGGCACGCTGCCCGCAGAGGCCAAACAGCTTGCCGCAAACGTGAAAACCTCACACGAATTGCAGAACGTGCGCGAAGTCTATTACCGTTCGAGGTTATACGATGAACTAATCGCCGGCGTGCAGCAAAAACTTCGGTTAGCGACAGACCAGTTTGGCTACCTGCAGGGTAAGTACAAGGACAAGAAAGACGACCCTGAGTGGAAAAGTTACAGTGACAAGCTAAACTCATTACAGCAGGCCGCTGATGCTATGCTGGCTAAGGCCAAAGAGGGCGATTCTGAGTCGCTTGACAAATTGACGGAGATAGAGAGTAAGCTGACGGAATTGCACAAGGCGCACCTGCCACGGATTCCATCTGCACCAAAAACGCCGGCCTGTCGGTCCTTCAATCTAAAGCGGGTCCGCCTGCTGAACGGGCCCTTCAAGAGAGCGATGGAGCTGGACCGCAAGTACCTTCACGCTTTGGACTCGGACCGGCTACTGCATATGTTCCGGGTGACGGCCGGCCTGCCCTCTTCAGCCGAGCCCTTAGGTGGCTGGGAAAAACGCGAGCTTCGGGGACATACGATGGGACATTACCTCTCGGCCTGTGCTTTGATATACGCAAGCACCGGCGATGAAAAACTGAAAGCCAAAGCCGATGCAATCGTGGTCGAACTCCGAAAGTGTCAAGAGGTCCTGGGCAATGGCTATCTAAGCGCCTTTCCCGAAGAGGGTATCAAAAAGGTCATATACGGAACCGGCAACTGGTGGGCGCCCTGGTACACGCTGCACAAGATTTATGCGGGCCTGCTCGATATGTACAACCACTGCGGGAACGAACAGGCGCTGGGGGTCGCCGAAGGTATGGCCGGCTGGGCCAAGAGACATCTCGATAACATAAACGAAGAGCAGACACAGCGTATGCTCAATGTCGAATTCGGCGGGATGAACGAAGTGCTGTGCAATCTATACGCAGCGACAAATAACCCCGACCATTTGGCGCTGGCGAGGCGATT
>CAZQYB010000192.1:0-4172 GCA_964597535.1 uncultured Pirellulales bacterium
ACGAGACCATCAGGTTCATTTTCGACAAATTAGCCGAGGCCGAACGCGACAACACCAGCAGACTAATGAAAATCACCGACATCATCAGGGCGTGAAGCGTGGCGTGAAGAATTTCAGATTCAAGATTTCAGATTTCAAATTGTGGAAAGGCGGAGAAGGATGAGCGGGGGATTCAGTAGGTGGTAATACCACCTAGCGCAAAGATGGCCAAAAAGAAAGGGATAACAGCGTGAAGCATATTTCGTATCTCGTGAAGCGTATTTTGTATAAATCCGAAATTGGAATCCTTCGACCGTGCTCAGGACAGGTATCGAAATACTCCACGGGACCTTGGGCCCAAGGACACCTTACGGTGGAGACAAATTCAAATGAGAGAAATTCAAAGTTTAGGGCGGCAACTTCGCTGGTTGGTCACTATGGCCTTCGTAGTAATGCCGTTTGCAGGCTGCGCGGAACCACCCGGATTAGCGCCGGCCCCAACCCCTGCTGATGTCAGCCTGGATGTCAAAATCGGCCAGATGATTATGGTCGGCTTCCGAGGCCTTGACGTAAACGATAATTCTCCCATCGTCCGCGACATCATTGACCGCCACATCGGCGGAGTTATACTCTTCGATTATGATGTCCCCACAAGTACTCCCATCCGCAACATCAAATCGCCCGCCCAGCTAAAACGGCTCACAGCCAAATTGCAGGCCGCTTCTCCAATTCCTTTGCTGATAGCAATAGACCAGGAAGGCGGAAAAGTATGCAGATTAAAGCAAAGTTCAGGTTTCCCCCCGACACTCTCAGCTCAATATCTCGGCTCAATCAATGATTTGTCCCTGACTCACAGGCACGCCGCTCGAACCGCCAAAATCCTCGCCCACCTCGGAATAAATCTAAATCTCGCACCCGTCGTCGATTTAAACATCAATCGCGACAACCCCATTATAGGCCGACTCGGCCGAAGCTTCTCCGCCGACCCGCAGGTTGTCACCGCCCACGCAGCCGAGTTCATAAAGGCCCATCGCAAGTATGGCGTACTTTGCGCCCTGAAGCACTTCCCCGGCCACGGCAGCAGCACCGGCGATTCGCATCTCGGCTTAACAGACATCACCAACACCTGGTCGAGCAAAGAGCTAATACCATACGAAAACTTTATCCGTGAGGGATTAGCGGATGTGATAATGACCGCCCACGTCTATAACGCAAATCTCGACCCGGAATTCCCCGCGACTCTCTCAAGGCCCATCCTTACCGGCCTGCTGCGCGAGCAGCTCAATTACGACGGCGTTATAATCTCCGACTGTATGCAGATGCGGGCGATTACCGACCATTACGGCTTCGAAACTGCTATCCGTGCCGCCATCGACGCCAGCGTAGATATTATCCTCATCTCCAACAACGCTGTATTCGATGAGGATGTCGCCTCGCGTGCCATTGCTATTATCAAGAGCCTGATAGAGGAAGGCAAAATCACCCCCCAACGCATCAACGAATCTTACCGTAGAATCAAAAAACTGAAAGAAAAGCTATAACTACCTCAGTCATTCCTGCGAAGAGTCCCAACTCAGTCTTCTTTTCCACTATTCCAGAGAAGCGAGACGCTTTGCTTCAGAGGCTGTTACTTGCAAATCCTATCGGCTGTAGCTATAGCTTCTTGCTCCATGGGTGCTGCTGGATAGCCAATATATACACACTCATGCAAATACTTTTGTAAAAATTGACGAATTCCTCCCAACCTCTCATATTGAGCAACATGCGACAATTCGTGAGCAATCAATTTCCTGTCTCCCCAACAATCCACTCTAACAAAAACTCCATAACGTAGCGTAAGACCAGTAGTATCTTTGGAAATAAGTCCTGTTGTTTGCGCGGCTGAACGTAATGTTGGATCGCTTGGCATAGGTATTTGACTGACCTTTAAAAGTCTGACTTTCTCTGGAAAAGACACAGGAATTGACTTTGCGTCGTCCATTTGAGGTGCGGAGAGAGCTTCTCCATTCGCCAAAATATGAACTTCTTGTTCCCTTGCCCATTCGCAAGCCAACGGTAAGAGTTCGTTGAATTGTTGTGGCGTAATAGAACTCATTGGAATTTCCACCTCAGCTATTTTTGCAGCCGGAATCGACTTTTTCAACCGTCGCAATTTCTTTTCAGCGAGCCGCGAAGAACAACCCAGAATCCCATCCTGCGAGATTTTAAATTCAGCTTTTCCTCAGCAGCATATCGTATTCTGTTTCGAAACGCATCTTGTGCTTGACCTCTTCCTCTGCCAAAGCCAGGAGTACCTCGCGCGACTGTTCATCCTGAGACTGTCCGACCAGACCGACATAAGTGCGGAATGACGCCTCTTCCTTCTCCATTCCAAGAAGAAGTAAGTCCTTGTAATCCATATCCAATTCCGACGGGCTGTCTGAGATAATGTACTCGTGCTCAGGGATTGTCACTCTTTCAGAGGCAGGTAGAACTTTGCCGGTTTTAATAAATTCCAGTTCGAGCTTTTCCTTATGCTCCAGTTCCTCTTCGGCCAGGTCGTAAAAAAACTTGCGTATCTCCGGAGATGCCACGCGTTCAGCCAGAGACAGGTAAAAGCGGTTCGCTTCTATCTCTCGGGCTATTGCAAATTCCAGAATCTCATCATCTGAACCAACCTCAACCATAATCTGCCCCTTTTACAATAAATGGTACATCAGAATTAATTAGCAGTTCAGAAACAGATAAAACCCTACATTGCGAACATCAATTAGTCAACCTTTCGGCCTTTGGGCGTTGCTTTGGGTTCGTGACTTACTCTACCCGAAATCCCCTTTCCCGTCAACTAAATTAGTCGTTAGTATTTCGTATTTTGTGCTTTCCCGAGCCAGGGGCCACCATCACAAGCACGGATGGTTCACGTTTCTCAGATATTATCTGCCGTGCGGGATTTGTATATATTCCTTGCTTTATTGAAATAAGCTGCGGTTAAGTTCAGCTTACCCATAATTTCAGCAGGCAGCAGCCTTGAAATGATGTCCCCGCTCGGGTCGCTCGCCGATAGAAAATGTGAAATGAATATCAAACCGCCGGGAAAGCTGAAGTCACTATTAATAAGCGGAGTATGATGTCTTGAAACCCCTTCCTGGATAACCGGTGAGAAATTCCACTTACGACAGATGCGCATCCCTACCTCGCAGTGGTTCGTCCCCAGGGCCGTTTTTTCGTCATGAATAACCGATGCCATTTTATCCCATAATGTTCCCAGCACGTGGGCGCTGGTCCTGTTGGTCGCGACCATGATGGCAAGCCTTCCTATATCATGGACTAACCCCGCTACGGTGTATATTTCAAGCTGCTCTCGTGACATATTGGAAATCTCGGCCAGAATACGGCAACCTATGGAAATGTCCTCGGAGTGGTCAAGGTATTCATTTAAATATTTCAGTGATGCAAATTCTTCCTGAATAGCGCTTCTGGCGTATGAAACTCCAATTAACTGCACTAAAGGTTGGATACCTATGCAGCGCACGGCATCATCAATAGTTTCGATGGCCTCAGCCGTTCCATAATACGAGCGTGCCAGCTGCAAAAGCTCCTTAGACAGTCCGGGGTCACTCTTAATCAAGCGCAGTATTTCCACGTTATCCTGGCTCGGCTTAACCGCAATCTTCAGAAGCTTATCGATATCATGGGGGAAAAGCGGCAGCTTACCGACGATTTGTCTTATCTTGTGCGACAATTCTCTCTTCTTGTTCATTTTGCCCTCCAAAACCGTCGCCTTTTTCCTAAACAATTTCTCCCATTCAAAATACCCAAAATCCTCTTTCACGTCAAGCGGAATTATCAATGCTAAAGCCCCCCCTTGCCCTTTGTCATTCCCGCGAAGCTTGCCCCTGCGCAGCCTTGGGGGGGGGCGGGAATCCAGTACGTCATTGCGAGCCCTTGGTGGCGTGGCAATCTCGGCCGGCTACTATTCACCAGTTACCATTAACAAATCACCAAAAATGCTTGCATTTTCCCCCTTTGCCCCGTTAGAAATTCGGCCTGTTAGGGACATTTTGCCCAAATAATCTTCTAATGGGGTTGATTTTTGCTGTTTTTGTGCTATTTTGTGGCCTGATGAACGCCCGCACCTACGAGCGGAAAACTTCAACGAATCATCTGTCAGCTTAGCTTGCGACTTGTGCACTTTTGACTTATGCGCTAATCTG
>CAZQYB010000193.1:0-4154 GCA_964597535.1 uncultured Pirellulales bacterium
ATAACTTGGCGTAAACGAAAACCGTCAGCATACCGGTCAGCAAAAACGCCCACCACACCCAGTTGCCGGAGACGCCATTCTGCCGCACAATATCGGTAACTAAATTGGGAGTATCGGTGGAGAACGTCGTGGCCACCATCGAAACGCCAAGCAGCCACCAAGGCATATTACGGCCGGACAGAAAAAACTCGGAAGAACTCCTCCCCGCTTTTTTGGAAGCAATGATACCAACGACAAGCGAGACAGCGAAAAAAGCAAAAATACATACCCAGTCGATGTTTCTTAAAATCATTGGGACGCCTTCTATCGTCAAAAACCGCTAAGCATACTTTGTCAGGGTGGCTCGTCAATAAATATTAGGCGGCAAAGGATGCCTGCTCAGCCAGACCGAGCCCCAGCTATTCGTCCCGCCTTCGCCGCGAAGTTTTATCTTCATCTTATAACTGGCTTCCGACCGGTGATGTCCGAGCGCTAACCTGTAAGCTGTATAAACGTTCGGCCAGCCGTTGAAAGCCTCACGCTCATCGCGTGCGATTTCTTTGCCGTCCTCGAGAAGTTTCACTCCCTCAATAACTACACCGTTCTTGCCTTGGTCATATACCATTATCACAAAAAGCTCACGGCCACTGCCCAAACCATCAAGATAACTCGTAATGTCCCACTCGAAAATTTTTGACGTGGCGGGTATGTCCTTCGGCTGCCATCTTGCAATCAGCTTCGTCGGTATCGGCGCGAAAAACCTGACACCCATCACATTCAGTCGCTTGTAATGTTTCTGCATCCTGCTGGAAAAGTCCTTCCAGTCCCGCGAACTCTTCTGCGACCAAAGCACCTCCGCCAGCGCCGTCAAACGCGGAAAGACCCAGCTGTCCACCAGCTCCTGCCCCGTGCGGTCGGTCCACATATTTCCCTCACCACCGAGAATGTGTTTCGCCTGCTGCGCGGTCAACTGCTTGGGAATCGGCTCGAACGAATAAATTTTTTCCAGACTTGTCACGCTATGAGGATAGTCAAGATAACAGTGACTCGTAGGCGAAACGATAACATCGTGACCCGCCCGCGCCGCGGCAATCGCTCCATCCAGTCCCCGCCACGATTGAACTGTCGCAGCCGGCGCCAGACCCCCTTCCAAAATCTCGTCCCAGCCGATGAGCCGGCGGTTCCTGGTCAGCAGGAATTTTTCAATCCGCTTGATGAAATAGCTTTGAAGCTCATCTTCATCCTTCAAACCTTCCGCCTTAATCCTCGCCTGGCACTTTGGGCATTTCTTCCACCGGTCTTTAGGACACTCATCCCCTCCGATATGAATATACGGCGCCGGAAACAGTTCAATAACCTCCGACAACACATCCTCCAAAAATTCAAAGACCTTATCATTCCCCGCGCAATAAACTTCCGTATGAATGCCTCTTTTGGTCGATACCTCGAAAGGCCCGCCCGTGCAGGACAGTTTCGGATAGCTCGTCAGAGCGGCCGTGCAGTGTCCCGGCATCTCAATCTCCGGAACGACCATAACGTACCGGCTTTTCGCATACTCAACGATTTCCTTCACATCTTCCTGCGTATAAAAACCGCCGTATCGGTTCCTGCCCTCGCCCCGCCACGCGCCAATCTCCGTCAATCTCGGATACTTTTTAATCTCGATGCACCAGCCCTGGTCCTCACAGATGTGCCAGTGCAGCCGGTTCATCTTATGATAAGCCAGCAGGTCAATATAGCGCTTGACAAAGTCTTTGGTCAGGAAATGGCGACAGCTATCTAACAAAGAGCCGCGCCACCCAAAACGAGGCTTGTCCATAATCTCAACGCACGGAATCGTCCATTCAATTCCCGGAATCTTTACCCTGCTTTCAATCTGCGGCGGCAGCAATTGTCTGATGGTCTGGATCCCGCGAAAAACCCCCGCCGCCCGCGGCGCACGCAGGACAACGTAATCTTCAGCGACCGTCAGTTCGTAACCTTCTTCACCAAGCTCCCGCTTAGCATTGTGCGTCGTGAGCAGAATTGACCCTGCAGGCGGTTTTTCTTCCGAAGTTTGCTGCACAACTAAGCTAAGACCCGTAGCCGGCCTGAGACGGCCGGAAAGGTATCTGCCGACATTAAAAACTTCCAGCGACCCTCCACCGACGAGAATCCTGGTCTCGGCCTTCAAAACAAAGCTGCCGTTATTCAGCTTCATTTTCATCGGCTTGGGGATAACCGCCGGCCCACGAACCGAGGGCGCAGCCGATTCACTATCCCCCGCGCACGTTGCACCTGACAACAGCACCAATCCCCCAAGCAAAACGACTACCATAAAATTATCGGTATTTTTCATATCGCCTCTATAAGTTCATATTTCGCCATAAATCGGCGCTACGATGATTTGTACGTAAAGAATTTCCCCCATATAACAAAACTCGCCTGAACATTCAAGCGGAGACTTTCTGGTGTGACGATTCGTTTCTGACTATTCGGCCTTAGCCTGCTGTTCTTTTCTTCTCAGCCTTCGTTGCTTCAATTCGCCAAGCAAAAAAACCAGTACCAATCCTGCTGTTACCACCGCTATGACCAGATTAACCTGCCAAAGCGATATGCGAGTGTATCGAAGGTTACGTCCACTCTCTATGAAAAACGCTATCCACTTTTCCCACCGCAGATTGACCACCAGCAGGTGTAACAACCCTACAGCAGCAAAAGTCACCATCGCAATCCGGTCATAATGTTGCTTTGCTCGTATGCATAGTTTGGTTGCCAGCAAAAAAAGCAATACCCCAGCAAGTAGAACTACCCACCACGCCGCCCAGTCCCTGGCCCGTGCAGTTGTGACTTGCAGCCACAAAAGCAAACCAAAAACTCCCCCTCCAAATGCGCCATAGATTTGCCCCTTTGACCTTTCCAGCATTCTCCTCTCCAGCTCCACGTATGTTCCCTCTTCAATCTGAATGACCTTACGTTGTCGTTTAATTATAAAAGCTAATACGATGCCTCCCGCAGCATAAACCATAAACAAAACAAGCCAGAAACGAATCCAGGTAGGCCTCAGCCCCATCATAAATATTATTACGGCCAAGCTTACAAAACCGTACGAAATACCTATCCACGCCATCGTTACCATAAACTTGCGCTCTCTGGCCGACTTAATATTGACAATAGTTGCTCTGAGGTTAATGATTGACCCCACCAATCCAAGCATTGGTCCCAACGCTTCTCCAATTAAACTCAGTATCGCCGCCGATTTTGCCGCAACTGACCCCTTCGCTGCTGCCCCCGCGATTGCCGCGCTCGCCGCCTCCGCAGTTATTGCCGGAAGTGCCGCTATAACCGCCACGGTAAAGACTTTGCTCGGCCTCGTCCGGCCAAGAGTCTCTTCCACGAGCGACGCGACACTTTCTTTAAGCATTCGCCGGCCCCGCAAAAGCCGCTGTCTCGTCAGCCCCTCACTCAGTCCAAGCCCTGTCGCCACCTGTCTTACCGACTGTTGCTCGCGATAGAAAAGCACCATCGGCTCACGAAACTGTTCCGGAATCCCCTCCAGCGCACCCCATACAATCGCCTGCTGCTCTTTGCTTATCGCTGCTTCGCTTGGCCCAGCTTCTGTTGATTCAACCGGCTCTGTTTTCTCAAGCGGCTGGGCGTCGCCTACAACGTCCCTGCGTCTGCGTTTGATTGATTTTCTGACAAGGTTTCGCGCAATCGTGCACAGCCACACCCGAAACCTGTCCATATCTTTTAACTGACGCAACTGCTTCCAGGCCCTTGTGAATGTCTCTTGAGCCAGCTCTTCGCTTTTGCCAAAATCACCCGTCCCACCGTATGTAATCGCGCAAATCAAAGACTGGTACCGCTCAACAATTGTCCCGAACGCCTCTTTGCTGCCGCCTAAACTCGCTTCCAATAATTCAGCCTCACTCGCCACTTTCAGCACCTCTCAAATCTTATCCAATCTCCTTGTATTATAGTCTCAATATAATAGAGTCCAAAGCCGAAAAAAGGTGACACAAATTCCCGCATAAATCTAAGAGCCTCTAACAAAAAGACTGTCATTGCGAACAAGCCTTTAGCCCTGAGCGCATTTATACTGAGCTTCGTCGAAGTAGTCGAAGGGGCAACCGCAGGTTCGCGTGGCAATCTCGACCCTATACGCTACCCGCGATACCCTAAACGCTGTCCGC
>CAZQYB010000194.1:0-4152 GCA_964597535.1 uncultured Pirellulales bacterium
TTTACCTACTGAAAAAACCCTGGAGCGAAAGGTCAAAAAGGTTTCGTGAATTTGCGTTTGCTAAACATCCGCATAACGGCCGATGGAACTGGAGAAATTATGGAAGCTGGGTGGATGGACGATGGGTTTATACGGAGAAGGGACAAGGGCCTTATGGCCATTGCGTCCACCTCTTGTCCGCGACAGCAAAGATTGCATACCTCTTCTGGCAGCGATACGAATACACGCTGGATAAGCAATGGCTGCGCAACCACGCTTATCCAATGGTCAAGGGAGCAGCCGAATTCTACCGCAACTACCCAAACGTAAAGAAAGGTCCGGACGGCAAGTACCACATCTACTATGTGAACAACAACGAGAGTTGGCGAGGATACCGTCAGGATACGATGGATGAAATCGCCGCAATGCACGGGATACTGCCGGCTGCAATAAGAGCTTCCGAAATCCTCGATGTCGATGCGGACTTGAGAGCTGCCTGGCACGAATTACTGGATAACCTCGTGCCATTGCCAACAACTAGCGACCAAGAAAATAGTCCGCGTCGCTATAGCTCGCATCGGCCATTCTATACGTACGACCTTGTTACCCTCGAAACAAAAGACCCGCAAGTGCTCAGGTTAGCCAAAGCAACATTCTTTCCCAACGGGATTGATTCCAAGAGGGGAGTACATATTTTGGATAGAACCCCCATCGCGGCTGCAATGTTGGGTCGTCCCGATATTATAAAGGCCTGGCTCCCAAATCAGATACGATGCCTGACGCCGGAAACCGACTTTTGCTATTTTGTTCAGACAGGCAAAACCGGAGTCTTAGCCAATCGTATGACACTTAGAGAAGGCGTCAATGCAATAGGTGTTCAGCGGCTCGGTATAGTCGCCGATGCACTACAGTTAGCGTTGTGTCAGAGCGTTCCCCCTCGCCCGGGACAAGACTCCGTCATCCGTGTCTTTGCCGCCTGGCCGAGGGAGTGGAACGCAGCATACACGCTGCTTTGCCGTGGCGGATTTCTCGTTACATCATCAATCCGAGATGGACATATTGAGTTTGTTGAGATAAAATCACAGGCTGGAGGCCAATGCAGGCTGCAAAATCCCTGGCCCGAGGCCGAGGTGAGCTTGTATCGCAACGGCAGCAAATGGAAGGATATGCAGGGGCCCCTGTTGAAATTTGAAACTGATAAAGACCAAGTATTCGTATTAGTTGCAAAGGGTATTTCTCCCTGGCAATTTAAGAGAGTAATCTTAGCAAGAAGATAACTCGAAACGAAAACCTTTTGAGTACTTATATAGAATTATTTTGCGCCCGTAGCTCAATTGGATAGAGTCGCGGACTTCGAATCCGAGGGTTGCAGGTTCGAATCCTGCCGGGCGTGCTGGGTAACCCTCTTAAGATACAGAAGTTACAAAAACCGACAAATCCTGCGACAAGGCGGCTTGTTTTTGTATAGGAAAGCAACGCCGATTTGAACTTGATATTTGCGATTTTTGCTGATAAGGGAGATTCGTACCTGACGAACAGTATCAATAAGCATCACGGCCAAGCAGTAATTGCTTTCGGATTTTTAGCTATAGTTTATCCCCACAGCCCCGGTGAGTCTTGTACGTAACAGCTATTTTCTCGAAGCCCGCGACCGTCTGACTACCGGACGTGACTTGCTATCCTTCTTATAATTTTGTTGCAGAACCCTCATTGCTTTTTTCACATTGGCAACTTTTAGGACGCCGGTCGTTCGGCCGCCCTTCGCACCTGCAGTACAATATGCATACGAGATATTTATGTGGTTCTTAGCCAGTTTTTCCACCACCTCTGCGAGCGCCCCTGATTTATTGGCCAGGTTCACACACAATACTTCCGTCTCGTTGTAGGACATATTCAGGTTCGACAACACCTCCCTTGCCTTTTGCGACGCAGCGAAGACTACTCTCATAACGCCCTGCTCCACTGAATCCATCATCGTTATGGCTATGATATTAATCTTGGCTCTCGCAAATTCACCAAGGACCTGAGCTAATACTCCCGGCTTATTAATCATAAAGACCGAAAATTGAACTGCAATATACATAACCTCATCCTTTCCACTCATAATGGGACTCAATTTGTATTCGCTGTTCTGAAAGCACTTTCCTTGTCCGGGAAGAATCTGAAAATCTTATCAAGGTTAGTTATTTTGAAGACCCTATACAGTTGTGGATTTATTGCGCTTATCACAACCTCACCGTCATAGGTTTTCAGCGCAGCCCGAATGTCCAAAAGCAATCCCAATACCTGGGAGGAGAAAAACTTTACTCGCTCAAAGTCAAATACTATTTTCTTCGGGTGGTTATCTTCAATAAACTTCTTTATCTGTGCGGAAGCGCGGGATATACCTTCCGCGTCACTTATCGAAGTAGCTTTGAAAGCCACCACCGCTACGCCTGCCTCGCTGCTTATTTCCACACTATCTTCTTCATCCATCCTAATCAACAATCCTAAATATACACATGATATAAACCATATTCACCACGAAGGACGCGAAGTTAAAGTTAATTACTCAAATATCCTTTCGTGCTCTTCGTGGTCAGTAAACCTTTGTATGATGTTACTTCTTTCCTCACTGCTTGTCAACCATTTTAGGGTCCCAAATAGTGGCCGTGATGAATTGGTTTCGGTGTTCTGGTGTGGCAAAATAATAGACGGTAACGACTTTACCATCGGGTCTTTGAAGCGAACGAGAGTACCCAAAATCCCAGTTTCGCGCCCCTGTGCGAAGGATAATCGGCTTGCTCCAGGTTTTACCGTTATCACTGCTGAATTTGGCGCACATCACACAAGGCCTACCGCGAAAACCATAGGTCAGGCAAATTCTGCCGTCCTTAAGCTTCAAAATACTTGGCGGATTACCGTTAAAATCGCTGTTGACAACATCCGTATCGGCCACTTTGCTCAAAAAGCTCCAGGTTTTACCGCTGTCTTTCGATTCATAAACGTCTATCCAGTTGAGGCGTTTGATTCTCCCGCTCCTTTTGTTGATTTTCCTGCGAAGCGCCGCGACCAGATGACCCTTGGAAACCTCGACCGCCGAATAAACCGCCCAGCGTTCGTACTTCGGGGCCTCTTCAAGAGATGGCGATATCCATCCCAAAAACTGAAAGCTCTTACCGCCGTCAGTGGTTTTGGCGCAGTAGAACCTGTCTTCGGCGCCGTCGGGCTCAATCCCGAAGAAGAAATACCCTTCCTTGGGTCCTGTAACAAGATAGCAGGTGTGCGATTCGATATCGTCGTCATCGAACGGCAATTGCTGTATATTCAATTCGTATGGCCCCGCCCAGGTCACGCCGTAATCGTAGGTGTAATAGAACCTTGAGCCCTGGCATTTAAAACCAAAACCTTCTCTGCTAAAATCCATCTCTTCTGTCAGCGGCACCATACCATCATCATCACCCAAAGCAGGATATGTTTTATGAGTCCACGTCAGGCCCCCGTCACTGCTGTGCGCAACGATATCTTCGTTGCTCCTGTTGTCACGCGCATGGCCGTCCTCCCAGTCGGGCTTGTCTTTGAACCACCCGCACTCGAAAGCGACCGCCATTTCATTTCCCCACATCCAGAATCCCCCGTTGGCAGGCCAACCTGCGTAGCGTCCCGGCTCATCATAGACGACTAAATGCTTTTCAACACACTCATGCTGATTGCCTTGGGGTATTTCTATCTTAGGGAAAGTTGTATCACCCTTATCTTTGTCATCGTCCTCGACATCTTTTTTAATAACAGCTCTCACTTCAGTGTAATCACCACAATCCTCAATGACTATATCATCGTAACCTTCAGCGGGCAGAAGGTCTCCGTTATCCTTCCACTCTTTAGGGTCTTCGTCGTCACCGGGGATATCGTCGAGACGCAATATGCCGCCGCCTACATAGATAATGGCATCGCGGTCATGTTTTTGCTCAATGCTTCCAGCGTGCATTATCCCGTCATTCAGGTAGATGCGGTGGACCCCGCCTTCACCATCGGGAAACGTAAACATGCCGGTAACGGTGAACGTGCCGCCATTCATATAGATATAACCGTCACTGCCCGTGCCCAAGTTAAATCTGCCGTTGACAGTGAAACTGCCACCGTTAACTGTTATGGTAGCTCCGGGACCATTTAGGAGGGAGTTTGATGCAGCGG
>CAZQYB010000195.1:0-3982 GCA_964597535.1 uncultured Pirellulales bacterium
AAGCTCACACGCACCACAACCCAAATCAAGCACACGATAAGCTAAACGCAACTCTCGGCCGATACGTTGATACAAACGTGGTTTAATCTTTTCGTAAAAATTATCAGTAACTTCTGCGACGACCATTACAGAATCCTTATGCTCAGAAAACCATCTCTGGCCAGTCTGTTCTCACGACAGTTTCTGTTTGTCTTTAGCTGATATTTAATCCTTCTTTTTTCCGTTTATGACATATAGACTGGCTAAATCAGGATTTTGACTTTCAAATATCTCTTGCCCTTTGATTCCTAAAATGAATTCGGCTCGAACAGAAAAATACTCTGCAATTGTTCTCTCAATCTCCGTTAAGTTTGTATGCTTAATCCTGTTTATGTAAGAGTCTGAATTTTTGGTTTTTTCTTTGAAAAACTCAGATTCCGGATTTAACAGCATAGCCAAAAGTTTACCGTTTGGCCTCAAAACGCGGGCAGTTTGCTTTACAGCTTCCTGATATTTTTCAATAAATTGCAAAGAGGCGACAAAAATAACCGCATCAAAACAGGAATCTGTAAAGTTCATATTTTCCGCCGAGCCAACTACAGTTCTTATGCTGTCCGCTGCCTTGTCTAAGGCCTCTTTGGAAATATCCAGACCGGTAACGTTGAAACCATATTCGCTTAAAGCCCTCTCTATAATTGCGGGGCCGCAGCCGATGCTTAAAATGTCCTCGATACCTTTTAATTCCTGCAAAATATAATCTGCTTCGGTCTTGAAAACCTTCTTCCAAAATTCGGTTTTGCAGGATTGCAAATACTTCTCCATATCAGTCAATCCTATACTTACTCGAAAAACTTCTCACGCCACCACAGGAAGTGACCCCAAAGATTATCAAGTGCATACTTGCTGTCGTCCGGGACTTCTGCCCACGATTTGATTTCCTCTAACAACATCTCGCAGGGTTTATCTTTAGCCAGCAGTTCGTATGCGCATTTGGCGAGCACGAATTTCTTATGTGCATCGCTGTCATTCGGATTCTGGTCGGGATGGAACTTGAGTGATGCCCGCCTGTACGCTTTTTTCAGTGTTGCTTTGTTTGCGTCTTCCGGGACACCAAGAATTTTGCATGCTGCACGGCGAGCCTGCAGGTCACGAGTTATTCTTTCTCCGAATTCGTAATCGTCTCTTTTCATTGTGTTTTGTTTTTACACTTCCTAAATATTTGTAAACTTTTGAAAATTGCTCTTTATATTTGCTCAATATATCTACAATCATCTCGCCGGATGAATATGCCTCGGCGATACGTCGGTCGTCCGGCAATTTCAAGGTGATATCTATACTTTCAGTCCTGCAATACCTTTCTACTTCGTCGTTGCCGATGCCGTCACGATTAATGACAACAGCAAAAGGCAAATTCATTTCCCTGACCAGAGCGACAGCCAGCTTCAAATCATTTAAGCCAAATGGTGTCGGCTCGGTAACAAGCAAAACAAAATTTGTCCCTTTGAGACTCTCGACTACCGGGCAGGATGTCCCCGGCGGGACGTCAACTATTGCGAGGCAGTCTTCTTTTATATGCTTTTTCACTTCTTTTATCAGTGACGGTGTCCGCACGTACCCGATTCGCAATTTGCCGTGAACAAAATCTACGTTACCGGCTTTGCCGAACTCGATTTCTCCGATGTCGAGCGGCATAGCTTCAATCGCATCAGCGGGGCAGACGAGCCAACAGCCGCCACAGGAATGGCAGAGCTGCTCAAAGACCAATACATTTTGCTTAACGCAGACAATGGCGCTGTACTGGCAGATTTGGCCGCATTTGCCGCAGCCGGTGCATTTTGCCAAATCAACCTGTGGTATATCCACAGTCGCTTTCTGACTGACGTCTATTTGCGGCTTTAAGAAAATGTGGCCATTCGGCTCCTCGACATCGCAGTCAAGGTATTGAACCTTTTGTCCCAGTTGAGCAACGTAATGAGCAAGATTGGTAGCGATTGTTGTTTTGCCCGTGCCTCCCTTGCCGCTGGCAACAGCGATTACAAAACTATCCGGCATACTATTTTTCCATACCAAAACGCGGTTGAACATTTGGGCCGGTGGCTTCGGTGAGCTTGCCGCTTTTGAAAAGCTCGATAGCTTCCGCGACTGTCCCTGTTACTCCAATATATAATTTTACATTAGCTGCGCCCAAAGTGCGTTCGGCATTTGGCCCACAATTGCCCGTCAGGACCGCTTCGGCGCCGGCATCAATTACCACCTTCGCTGAGCTAATCCCAGCCCCACCGGCTGCAGCAGCGCTTTCATTTTCAATCGCACTAAAGTCCATTGTTTCCGTGTCAATAATAGCAAAGTACGCTGCTCTTCCAAACCTGGGGTCAACTTTTGAATCCATTGTTTTTCCGGTTGATGTTATTGCAATTTTCACAAGGTATCCTTTCTAAGATAGGGGACATGTACCGGTTGGGCAGGAACCACTGGTCTGATTACTTTGCCCAACGGAAAATCCTGAAAACATCTTCTGCATATCCGAACTTCCACATTTCTGGCAAGTATGTTTGCTTTTACTGCTGCTTTTCTCCAGAAATTCCATTTTATGTCCGCATTTTTTACATTTGTATTCAAATATAGGCATTATTTTTATCTCCGCTTCAGAATGGAGAGTGAGGGCGCAGCAACTCTGTCCTCACTCTCGAAAATCGAGTTGACTGTTACTTTTTACTTTCCGCTTCGAGCTGCTCTATGCGATTCTTGATTTCACTGAGCGCATCCTCGAAATAGTCGGCTTGTTGTTTCAGGCCGGCGAGTTCCTGCTCAGGGTTTACTGTTGGTGCAGCCGGTGCAGGGTAGGGTGCGTAAGGGTTCACGGTCCCGCCCCAAGCCGGGTAACCATAACCGGCTCTTGCCCAACCAAAACCTCGGCCAAAACCTCGACCTCGGCCAAAGCCGCCACCTCGACCCCAGCCACCATATCCACGTCCACCAACGGGATTGGCATAACCCGGCACTGAATAGCCTGCACAAAAACCTGCGGCTCTTCCTGTCATTGGTCCCATTCCTGCAGGACCTGTTCCATCTCCACGTGGCATAATAAGCCTCCTTTCGTAAAAAATTAAGATTATTCTCTTGTACTACTCTGCGAAATACTCGCTACGTAGCACGAGTCATTCTCGTACCGCATTCAGGGCAGCTTTTTTGATTGCACGGCTGCCCGACGATATGGGCTTCTTTGTGGCCACAGTTGGGGCATACACAATTTCCGCCCGGGCCTGCGGCGAATGGGCCGCCCATCCGACCTCGGCCCATACCTCGGCCACCACCAGGTCCCCCGCCCGGCGGGCCTGTTCCATCTCCTCTTGGCATAATATCAGCTCCTTCCCTTTAATTCTGTTCTTTGCAACTTCCGCCCTCATGTCTTGCCAAAACCAGGCTGCCGATTTCGCAGCTCAAGTCCCTGGCAATAACGGGGCACTTTGCTTTTAGTATGAAGAAAATATTCTTGTCTAAATCACTGAGAGTTTCGTAATTGCCCTGTCCCTTGGCTATTAACAAATCAGCATTCTCAAAACGGTCCCGGAAATCTTGCGAGCAGTCTCCGAGAATTGTGCCTGGTGCATCTGAGCCGTTGTCAATAACCGTGACTATGTCGGTTAAGCCGACTATCTGAGCGTCTTCCATAGTCGCATCATTTATAATAGGGGCGGCCTTAACAACAAAGGTTATCTTTTCGCAGGGCAACTGCTCAATTAAAAGCCGGTCAAAAACAATCTCCCCGGCATTGTCGCCGAGATAAAGGATATCTTTTGCCTGAGCAGTTGCAACTCTAAACTCATTCAGTACATCCATATCCAACGGCTCTGTCAGAGACTGAACGATAGTTTCTTCAACCTGTGATTCTGCCAATCCGGTTTTAACACCCAAATCAATAATATTGCCTGCAGTAGCCAACCGAATCGCTGTCTCGAAAGGGTCGGTAGAAGCTTGAACTTGCTCTCGTAATTCGGGATAC
>CAZQYB010000196.1:0-3958 GCA_964597535.1 uncultured Pirellulales bacterium
ATGATTGATATTGAAAAATGCAGGATAACACATTATCCGGCTGAGGTTCTGGCCAGGCGTGCCCAGCCGGTCGAGAATATCGATGATAACATCCGTCAGCTGGTAAAAAAGATGACGGACATTATGCTGGAAAACAAGGGTGTCGGCCTGGCGGCTCCGCAGGCTGGTGTGCCGCTGCGGCTGTTCATCATAACACTCGATACAAGCAGAAAGAACATTAAAGTCTATATAAACCCAACCGTTACCCCCACAACCGATGAGCTTGACTCAATAGAAGAAGGATGCCTGTCGGTGCCGGGCATCCATACAAAAATTCGCAGATTCAAGAAATGCAAAGTTACCGCCACCGACCTTGACGGCAATGAAGTTGCCGAAGAGGCCGAAGGGCTCTACGCAAGGGCTCTGCAGCACGAATACGACCATATCGAGGGGATGACCATCGCCAGCCGTATGGGCTCGGCAGCTAAAATCGTACACCGCAGACGACTCAAAGCATTACAAAATGCAAAAAGTAAAACGCAAAACGACAAGTAAAAAGTCATCCTGCACCTTGATATGTAATTTTGATATTCGATTCTTATTATGAAAATAGTATATCTTGGCAGCAGTAAATTCGGGATTGAATGTCTGAATGCTTTGGCCGGTTCGAGTCACCGGCTCCAATTTATTGTTACCCAGCCGCCGGCTTTGGCGGGCAGGGGCAGAAGACCCAGGCCGACGCCGGTCGCCCGCTGGGCAAAAGACCATTCGGCACCCTTTACTGAAACAGAGGACGTAAACGCACCCGCCATCATCGACAAAATTGTCTCCCGGGAACCAGATTTGATTGTGGTTATTGCCTTCGGCCAGAAAATCGGTGAACAGGTTATAAAGCTGCCGCCAAAGGGCATTATAAACGTCCACGCCTCGCTACTCCCGAAGTACCGTGGGGCTGCACCGGTTAACTGGGCAATAATCAACGGCGAAAGCGAAACCGGCATTAGTATAATCACGGTCGCTGAAAAAATGGATGCCGGTAATGTTCTCGCACAGGCAAAAACCGGTATTGGAGCCAACGAAACAGCCGGCCAACTCCACGACAAATTGGCTGAACTGGCGGCACCGCTTCTGCTTGATACCATTGATAAAATCGAAAAAGGCACAGCCGTCTATACCGAACAGGACCATTCCCAAGCTATTCTGGCGCCAAAACTGAAAAAATCAGACGGTTTTCTGGACTTCAACGAGTCGGCTGAGATTTTAACGAGAAAGATACGCGGTTTTTGGCCCTGGCCCGGCGCTTCAGCAACTTATCTCTCGAAAAGGACAGCGAAGTCCGAGCGTGTAACCATAGCAGAGGCCGAGGTAGTCGAGACCTCAAACCCGGCCGGCCTGCCAGCGGGAACACTCGATGAAAACCTCTTTTGTCTCTGCGGCGAAGATGCCCTGAAGATTACAGGAATCAAGCCGGACGGCTCACGACTTATGGACTTCAGGGATTTCGTCAATGGCCGACGAACTCAGCCCAGAGATGTCTTTGCAAAGATAGATAAATGAAATGACCAGCCAAAGACCGAAACCCGCCCGCGCTGTCGCAATAGCTGCGTTGAATCAGTTCGACCCGGAGCGCAATTACGCCGGCCTAATCCTGAGCAAACTCCTTGACCATACCGACGAGAAACAACGGGCGACCGACCTTGTCTTCGGAACGACAAGAAATCGGGCTGCTATTGATACAGTGGTCGCCCAATTCGGGGACTGTCCGGTCGAGAGGATACCCGCAAAACTGCTCACTATCATTCGCATCGGGGCTTATGAGCTTATTTATTCACCGACAACCCCTGATTATTCGATTGTTAATGAAGCGGTCGAAAGCGCCGGAACCATAGCGGGCAAAAAACAGACGGGCTTTGTTAATGCCCTGCTTCGTCAAATCAGCCGGCACATAGAAAATCGCCAAATCTCACTCTCTGATTCGGATGTACGCAAAACCCTTCCGCAAACGCCTTTGACCGGCTGCGAATTCGACAGCGATATCCTGCCTGACCCAAAAGTTGCGCCAGCCGACTATCTCAGCGCCGCCTTTTCGCTGCCCGGGTGGCTCATAAATGACTGGCTTGACGAATTCGGACCGGAAAAAACCCGGCAAATTTGTTTCGCAAGCAATCGCAGGCCAAGTATTTACGTCAGGCCCAACAAATTAAAGACCACAACAGAGCAAATCGTCGAAAAATTCCGTCAAGCCAAAATCGACTTTGAAACACTCCCCGGCAAATCAATGGTGAGGATGAAGGCCGCCCGAGCGGTAACGGAACTGCCCGGATTTGCACAAGGACTTTTTACCATTCAGGATATGACAGCTTCCCAGGCGGTAAAGCTGCTGGACCCTCAGCCCGATTGGACAATACTTGACCTCTGCGCCGCGCCCGGCACAAAAACAACACAATTGGCTGAATTGACCGGGGATTCGGCAAAGATTATCGCGACCGATATCAATAACGAGCGGCTGGAAAAGGTCAAAGAAAACATCGCCCGGCTGGGCGTCAACAGCGTCAATATCGTTCCATATGAGGAACTCCTCAATTCTAAATTCGAAATTCTAAATTCTAAATTTGATTGTGTCCTGCTCGATGTGCCCTGCTCGAATACCGGCGTACTGGCAAAACGCATCGAGGTCCGCTACCGAATAAGGCCAAGAACGATAACAGAACTGGCAAAAACACAAAAAGAGCTCATCGAGGCCGCGGCAGCAATGATAAAGCCTGGGGGAAAAATCTGCTACAGCACCTGCAGTATTCAAAAAGCCGAGAACAGTCGGCTCGTCAAAGATTTTTTGCAGAAAAACCACAACTTCAAACTCGAATCCGAAGTGCTTATCCTGCCATCAGCAATACCACACCAATTAGGCGTGAGCCTAAGCTCAATTGGTGCGGGAGACCACGATGGGGGTTACGCAGCAATTATTAGTCGTGACGCGTGAGGTCTCCGCCCTGCTGCCGATACCATATCTTTACAATACGCATATCACACAATACACAATAAGGAGAAATTTGGAAAGCCAATCCACAGCTTTTCCACAAAACGGACTTACGCTGTGCAAAACCTGTTCAAAATAATTTTTTTTCGCGCACAAAGTCAATGCCGGCAGCAACCTCTATCAAGTGGAAAAGAAATTCATCAAAATACTATTGATTTGTTTTGTCACGTTTCAATAATTGCAGAAGAAAAATCCATCAGTAAGAGAAACTGTTCAATTGGGACGCCATCTTGCGATACCTCGCAAAGTGGGAACTTTATAAAGGGGAGACTGCGATGCAAAGCGCAATCACGGATGAAGACGCTCGCACAACGGAATACAGAATAACTGCCATCAATGAAGCTCTGGCCGAGGGAGTTGGGCCGCAAAAGTTCCGAATCTGGTTCAAAAATTCAACCAGGCTCACGCTCAGCGACGGATACCTCAAAGTTGGCGTCCCTAACATTTTCATCGCAAGCTGGATTGAAAATCACTTCTCAAATCAGCTCAGCCAGGCTGCTCGGGCCGTTACCGGTGACAACCTGAAGATTACATTTGCCATCGACCCGGAACTTTCAGGCCATCAGAGGCGAACACAACTCGATTCTCAGGCACAATCGGTGGCAAAAGTGCAGAACCGCTCCCACAGCCACAGAACCAAAGCACGAGAACCTCTGAGGAAGAAACTAAAATTAGACTTGGATACATTCGTCGTCGGCTCGTCCAATCAACTGGCCTACAACGCTGCAAAAGCAGTCGTCGATGAAGAGCAAAGTCCGTTCAATCCGCTGTTTATTCACGGAGGATACGGGGTCGGTAAAACACATCTGCTGCAAGGGATATGCAATGCGGTGTGCAAAAAGCGGCCCCAAACCAATTGGGCGTATTTGGCGGCGGAGGACTTTGTGAATCAGTTTGTGCTGGCCTTGAAGACAAGAAAGCTGGAGGCTTTTCGCCGCCGAA
>CAZQYB010000197.1:0-3954 GCA_964597535.1 uncultured Pirellulales bacterium
TCACCCTTGCCGCTCTTATTAACGCCTTGAAAGTAGTTGGTAAGAATATCGAGGACGTAAAAATCGTTTTTATGGGGGCGGGCGCAGCAAACATAAGGATTGCCGACATGATTTTCCAGGCCGGCGCTGCTCCGAAAAAGTGCATTATGTATGACAGCAAAGGCCCTCTCCATAAGAACCGTGCCGACATAAAAGACAATCCTTCTCTAAAGGAAAAATTAAATATCTGCCGGATTACCAATGAGCGCGGCTTCGAAGGCCCAATCGCCGAAGCGCTGCGGGCGGCGGATGTCTTGATTGCACTTTCAAAACCCGGGCCGAAAACTGTTAAAGCAGAATGGATTTCAAAAATGGCAAAAGATTCTATTGTCTTCGTATGTGCCAATCCCGTCCCAGAAATATGGCCATGGGAGGCAAAAAAAGCCGGCGCCAGAATCGTTGCAACCGGCCGCAGCGATTTCCCAAACCAGGTAAACAACTCCCTCGGTTTTCCCGGCATCTTCAGGGGAGCTCTTGATGTAAGAGCCAAAACAATAACCGACGAAATGTGTATCGCAGCGGCAAGAGAATTGGCAAGAACCGCCGAAGATAAGGGACTAAGCCAGGACTACATAATCCCCTCAATGGATGAATGGGAAGTCTTCCCGCGCGAGGCCGCTGCAGTCGGCGCCAAGGCCATCGAGCAGGGAATTGCGCAAAAAATTATGACACGAGAAGAGCTGTACAAAACAGCAGAATCAATCATAAGCAAGGCAAGAGCCGAAACCAAAATGCTCATGCAAGCCGGTTTCATACCAGACCCCGACAAAGAATCTTAAATCTATTCCTGCTGAAAACCTGATACTCACTTCAACGTTCCCCTCGCCGAAGGAATAGCCGAATTGGCGCCACAAAACTGCCTCTTGCCCGATATGCTCGACGAAAAAGTGCACGAAAGAACAGCTCAGGCGGTCGCCGCAGCGCGGCAAGCCTGAAAAATATAGTATTCACTATTGAGCTTTCCCCAAAAGCTCCGATAACCTATAAAAGGAAGTGGCTTGTTTGACTGTGGTGTTAAAATAGGCACACAGAATTTTCTCACTAAATTTGACGCTGTTTCTTGAACTACAGCCGATAATATTGTATTTTACTCATTTCATAGAAATGGAGTTTACATAACGAGTGGCCAAATGGAATTGATAAAGAAAATCAAGCAGACTGAAGCACAGGCACAGGAAATCATCGAACAGGCCAAAGCTGATGCAGCCGGCCGGGCCGAAAAGCTGCGGGAGGACCATCGCCAGAATCTGGAACAGGCCGAGAAGGAAAGAAAAAAGGCAGTCGAAGCGGCTGTCGCCGAAGCACAGTCACAGGGCCTGGCGGAAGCCGAGCAACTTAAAGCGCAGGCCGAAAAGGACCGCCGGAAGTTGCGCGATAAAGCAAATGCCAGGATGGCTGGGGCAGCAGCAAAGGTAATGGATTACTTGAGAGGCTAACTATGGCTATTGCGCAAATGGCGAAAGTGATAATTGTCAGCCATCGCACGGAGGCCGCTGAGCTTCTCGAGCAGTTGCAGCATGCAGGCATTTGTCAGATACTGAACGCAGAGCAGGCGATGGTCAGCAAGGATTGGCCTGAGTTAAGCACCACTGCCGAACGACCCAGAGAAATAGAAGAACTCTTAAATCGACTGACCAGGAGTATCGCATTTCTAAAAGATTACACCAAAACCACAAAGGGGCTGGTGACTGTTCTTGCGCCGCGCACCGTTGTTGATGAGCAATCCTATAACAGGGCTGTTACGGACGAAGAAATTCCCGGAATTATCGACCGGTGCGAGCAGACCGAAGCAGCAATAGAAAAGCTCAAGGGCGAATGCGAAAACATAATAATGACTCTGGAGCAGTTGCATCCCTGGGACTCTCTCGAAACACCCGTTGAAGAAATTAGCCAGCTCAGACAGACGAAATGTCTGGCGGGGTTGATGGCAAGCAGGCAGTTCGAGCAAACAGCGGAACAGATAGGCGAGCTTGGTGCGGCAATTCAGGTAATAGGAACAGCCAATAACAAGCATGCCTGCCTTATCGTTTGTCTCAAGGAAAACATCAGTGAAGTGCAAAAACTGCTGCGCTCTGCGGAATTTGAGTCGGTTGATTTCGAACCGATGGCAGGGACCGTTGCAGAACTGATAAAACAGCACGATGAAAAATTAAGCGAGACAAGAGAGCAATTGCAACAGGAATACTACAAGGCAGCGAAATTGTCCGCAAATCTGCTCAAGCTTGAAATTCTTTACGACCACTACACCAACCTGCTAAACAGAGAGCGGACCAAAGCGGTTGCACCCGCTACCGAACAGACGGTCATTCTGGAGAGCTGGGTGAAAAAAAATGATTTCCCACGCCTGGAGAAAGTAGTATCGGGCTTTGGTGCGTCGAGTTTGAGCAGAATCGAGCCGGCTGAGGGCGAAGAGATACCTGTCGAAATTGAAAACAGAAATGTCGTAAAGCCGTTCGAGGTAATAACGCGTCTTTACGGTATGCCGCGGCACTTCGAGGTTGACCCGACGGCCTTTTTGGCGCCTTTTTTCGCGGTCTTCTTCGGCCTGTGCCTGACTGATGCCGGCTACGGACTTATCATCCTGGCTATTTCAATTTACTTCATAAGAAAAATGCAGGGCGACAAAAAGCTGATGTGGATGCTCGTAATCTGCTCTATTGCGACGGTGGTTGCGGGTGCTTTGATGGGCGGCTGGTTCGGTGACGCCATCCAGAAGTTTGTGCCGTCATTAGGCCCTGCCAGAGAAAAAATGATGTGGTTCGACCCAATGCAATATCCGCTGAGGTTCTTTACCCTTTCACTTGTTCTCGGATATATTCAGATTATGGCTGGGCTGTTGATAGCGTTTGTTTATGACTTAAAACGAAAACTTTATATAGGCGCCGTCTGCGACAGACTCTCCTGGCTGGTTATGCTAAATTCCGTCGTTGCGTTTGCTTTGGCTAAAGGCGGTAAACTGCCCGTTCAGTTAGGCCCTTTGTTCGGATATTCAGCGACGGCCTCGGCTGCTGTCATCTTTTTATTCAGTCATCGCGAAGGCGGGGTGGGGTCGAGACTGGGGATGGGCTTTTATAATCTGTTCAGCGCTTTATTTTATATAGGCGACGTTCTGAGTTACTTAAGACTTATGGCACTTGGGTTGGTTACGGCTGGATTGGCTATGGCGGTAAATCAAATTGCCGAGCTCGCTTATGAACTGCCGTTTATCGGTTTTATAATTGCGATATTAATTCTCGTCGGCGGGCATCTCTTTAATCTCGGCATAAACGCATTAGGGGCCTTTGTGCATACATTGAGATTACAATATGCTGAGTTCTTTCCGAAGTTTTTCGAAGGCGGCGGCTTACCGTTCGAGCCGCTTGTAAAAAACTATAAACATATATACATCAAAAAAACATAAAATGGAGTGTTCTCAAAGTAGAAAGGCAGGTTAGAGATGGATTACGGAATGGCAATAGCTTTAGGTGGAGCCGGTGTGGCGGCTTTTATAGCTGGTATCGGCTCGTCAATCGGTATCGGTATCGCGGCGAGAAGTGCGACTGGTGTGCTCAGTGAAAAGCCGGAACGATACGGCCAGATGTTTATTATGGTCGTGCTGCCCGGTACGCAGGGACTGTATGGCTTTTTAGGGGCATTTCTGGCGATGCTGAAAATGAATTTCTTCGGAACGGGAGTAATGACAATAACACCGCAGTTGGGATGGCAGATATTCGCCGCTTGTTTACCAGTCGCGATAGCAAGTCTTGTAAGCGGGATACATCAGGGTAAGGTCTGTTCAGCCGGTATCCTGATGACAGCTAAAAGACCGGAGATGGCTTTCAAAGCCGGTGTTATCTACGCCGTTTTAGTGGAGCTTTACGCTATGCTTGGCCTGGTCGTTACTATATTTATTCTTTTCCTCGGAATTAACTGGCC
>CAZQYB010000198.1:0-3874 GCA_964597535.1 uncultured Pirellulales bacterium
GTACAATTGCACCCGAAATAAGCTTAAAACTAAAGCCGGAAAACTACAATTAAAAATTCCAAAGTTCTTAATTTTACACTATGTTTTTACGTTTTTCGTTTTGTTTTTTTTTGGTGGCGGCTCATCGAACATCTCTTCTTCCACAAGTTTTCGCAAAGCATCAACAGCTTGCTGGGCATCTGCTCCTTCAGCTCTAATTTTTAGCTTGGTGCCGCAAGTTGCGGCAAGCATACTCATTTGCATAATACTCTTGCCGTCCACACTGTTTTCGCTATTGCTAACAATGACATCACACTCAAATGTACTGGCAATATCAACAAACTGCATTGCGGGACGCATATGAAGTCCGTCCGCGTTTTTTATCTCGACTTCCATTTGGCAAACAACTCTCTCCAATGTATCTTCTCCTATCTGCACCGTCAGGCCCCTGCCATCCATATTACTGCAATATACACCATATCATAAAGATGAATTTTCGTCGGCTTCCCGCAAGAGGTCTGCTATCTCTTCAGACGTTTGGGATTGCCTGAGGAACCTGCGAAATCTGTCCCGCTGAAGGTGCTTGAAGATGCTTTCCATTGCCTGCAAATGCCTGTCAGGATTATCGGCAGGACTGATTAAAAGTATCACCGAATAAACCGGCTGTTTATCCAGCGAAGAAAAATCTATACCACTACTGCTCTGCCCAATCGCGGCAACTACGTCTTTAACCGCTTCGTGTTTGACATGGGGCACAGCGATGCCCTTGCCCATTCCCGTGCTTGCTTCCTTCTCTCTTTCTATTACCGCTTTGATAATCTCTTTGCACTTTTTCTCTCCGAGCCGGCCGGCTTTATCAAGTGCCGAAACAAGCTCTGCTATCGCATCGTCGCAGTTGACGGCCTTCAGCTCGGGAATTATCGCCTCAAAACAAACAAAATCCGCAAATCTCATCCTATCCGCCCAAAATCATCCTTTAACCGGCTTTACCAATACAAAGTAAAAACGGCAAAAGGACATTATCGCAAAAATGCAAACTACGTTAGCTTTGTAATGCCTGTGTGTTTGTTGTCACGTTCTTTGCCCTTTTGCCTTTTAAGCTGCCTTTCAAGTTTACGGACAGCAGCATCAATACACTGGCAGGGCTCCTGTCCTGTTTCGGTAACAATAAAGATTTTGTTATGCTCTGCCCTTGCAATTATCTCAACGCCTATTTTGCCGCCCTCGCTGCTGTCAATCAGCACCTCAACATGATTGATACTATCATAGTACCTGGGAAGCTTTGAAGTCTTTTCCTCTGCGTGCATTCTGACGGCTTCCGTTATATCGACATGTTTACCCCTAATAGTAAAAAGCAAAATCGTTTTCCTTAACTGTCCTTCGACAAAATCCGTTGTTATTGTTCTTCTTCTTTTTTATTTTCCAAATCGGCCTTTGGCAGAGCAGCCGCCTGCCGGCCGCTCGGCGCTATAACCCCGGCGCTGATTGCAAACCTAAAGGTCTCTTCTACTGTTATATCAAGCGGTATGGTCTGTTCTTTCGGGACCATTATTACATATCCGGTAACGGGCATCGGCGAATTGGGTATAAGAATAGTGAGAAATTCCTTTTCCACATTGCCAACCACCTCTTTGAGTCCGGTGCCGGTAACAAAGCCGACCGACCATATACCTTTTCGGGGATACTCAACTGCAACAACTTTTGAGAACAGCTCTTTCTGCTCGTCCCGCGTGAGCAAAAAATCTGTAACCTGTTTGACATAGGGATAAACCCGTCTCAAAACAGGAGTGTTCATTATAAAGCCTTCAATCATTCGCCACATGCCCCTGCCAACTACACTGGCCAGTAATGCTCCCACTATGAGAACCGCAATCAAAGCTATAATAAAACCTGCAATTGAGCCGGCACCTTCTACCCAGAATTTGACCAGCATTTCCTTCGACCACGAAGCCATAAAAAAAGGTATGCGCATTATCAGCCAGACCAGTCCGTGATTTATATAGAAGCTGATGTTTTTCTGGATAAATCTGTATCCCCAGGCCAATATCCAGATAGTGAGCATTGCCGGCAGTAATACCGCCAGGCCACGCAGAAAGTAGTTCTTCAGATTCTTTGCCATTCTCATATCTGCTGACAGCAGTCCTTTGCTATTATAGTGCTCACGATTAAGTTTTCCCGTTTGCTCGCGGGCAACCGGGAAATCTTACTCGCGGAAATTTACTACCCTGAAGGGTATATCTGTAACTTACCACATCTTCGTCAATGGTTGTAAAGACCCCTTCGAGAGTATTGTAAGCTAATCTATAGACTCGCCATAGTCAATAAAAAAGTCTTTCGGCAGATGTGCGCCGAGCAAATGTATCACCGCCCCCGGCAGGGAAGCGAGTATCCAGATAAATCTCTGAGAAAGAGCCAGGGCAAGGGCTGAGTCCTTCGCCACGCCGGCAATATTAATAAACAGAACCATAAGCATTCCTTCCACCACCACCGCACCGCCAACGCTGACTGGCACTGCCCCCAATATCCAGCTTAGCGTGAAAAACACGTAGTAATATTTGATGCTTACGGTGATACCTATATTTCGCCCGACAAACCAGAAACCGGTGATTGCCATAATCTGCAGGAAAACAGTTAAGCCAAATACTGTTAGTAAAGTCAGAGGTTTTTTGCAGTAAAGAAAAATGGCTTTCTTGAGCTTTTCAGTAGTCCTCAGCGCTCGGGTGCCGATATACGAGCAAATTTCTCTCAGTATCATCCGACTTTTGCCATACAACAAAAGCCCGCAAAAAATCACGGCTATGAACACAAACAGCCAAAAAAGATTCGTCTTCTGTGCAGCAACAGAGTTTAGAAAGCCGCCCTTTTGTCGAGCGCTTATTGAAAGGCCCTTACCTCTGAGAAAAAACGAGTAGAAAAAAACGGCAATTACCAGCGTACTTAACAGGCCAACGGCCCTGTCAACAAATACGCATAAAGCCGCTTCGAACCTTTTATCTGTGTGTTTTGTAACATACCAGGCCCGAACCAAATCGCCACCGACAGAGCCAGGCATACAATTATTGTAGAACAGCCCCAAAAAATGCAGTCTGACGGCAGAGAAAAACGGTATGAAGATAGATTGAGACCTGAGCAGCAGCCACCAGCGTAATCCTACTATAATCTGAGCAATAATGAAGATGCCGAGTACACACGCAAAAATCCCCGGATTGATTTCTGTTAACTTGCGCCATCTTTGCTGTTGGCCGGCCCAGACAATCGCCAGGATAACCCCGGTAGCAACAAAGGCGATGCGGAACAACATAAATAAAAGTTTAGTTTTCTTGGCTTTGGCCTTCAGCATTAAAGGAGTTTGCCTTAATAAAAACTTGTCTTCAGAGATAATAACAGGTAAAACTTATACCGGCAAGATGCTAATAATCGATTTAGGAAGGCCGACAGGTGACTGCAAAGCAAAGTATTGAAGAGGTTTTGGAACTTACTCCGAAGTTCGATGCCAACGGTCTGATACCGGCCATAGCTCAGGATGCGAAGACCGGCCAGGTACTTATGGTCGCTTATATGAACAAGGAAGCGCTGGATTTAACTATAAAAACCGGCTATGCAACGTACTTCAGCAGAGCGCGAAAAAGGTTGTGGAAGAAAGGCGAAGAAAGCGGCCACATCCAAAAAGTGGAGCAAATACTTGTGGACTGCGACCAGGACTGCTTGGTTCTCAAAGTGGCTGTCGATGCCGGCCAATGTCACGCAGGCTACCAATCCTGTTTTTATCGTGTGTTGAAGAAGGATAGCGATAGAGAGCTGGAATTTATCGCAGAAAAAATTTACAATCCGAAAGAAGTTTACAAAGAACAAAACAAAGATGACCTGCCGCCTGCGTGAACCTATCTGCCTTATA
>CAZQYB010000199.1:0-3839 GCA_964597535.1 uncultured Pirellulales bacterium
ATCGACGAGCAAGGGTAAATTCAAGCTCAAATATGCGCCACATTTCGGGATGTTTAAGAACCATGCGGGCAAAGACCTAATCGACCAGTTAAAGTTTATGGACGATGAGGGTTTTACTGCGTTGGAAGATAACGGGATGATGAATAAGTCGAAGGAAACGCAGGAAAAGATTGCCCGGGAAATGAGCCGATTGGGGATGACTATGGGCGTGTTTGTTGCTTATGGTCTCGGTGAATTTGGCAAGCAAACCTTTGTTCGAAAAGACAAAGCCATCCGAGAAAGGCTGGTTAAACAAATGAAGCAGGCCGTTGAAGTGGCCAGGCGGGTCAACGCCAAGTGGGGCACGGTGGTGCCAGCCGCCTATGATAACAACGTGGAGTGGGACTATCAGACCGCAAATGCAATCGAGAATCTTAAGTATTGTGCCGAGGTGTGCGAGCCTTCCGGTTTTGTAATGGTCCTTGAACCGCTTAACTGGTGGAGAAATCATCCCGGATTGTTTCTTAGCAAGATACCGCAGGCGTATCAGATTTGCCGTTCGGTGGGCAGCCCCTCCTGCAAAATACTCGACGACCTTTATCATCAGCAGGTTACCGAGGGTAATCTGATTCCCAACATCGATATGGCCTGGGAGGAGATTGCCTACATCCAGGTCGGTGACAATCCAGGGCGCAAAGAACCAACAACCGGCGAGATCAATTATAAAAACATCTTCAAGCATCTCTATAAGAAGGGTTTCAAAGGTGTTGTCGGTATGGAGCACGGTAACAGCAAGCGAGGCAGAGAAGGTGAAAGGGCGGTGATAGAGGCCTATCGCGCCTGTGACAGCTTCTAATAGTTCCTGAAAAATCGCATTTAAGGAATCTGAAGGATGAGAAAAATTACAGTTGGATTGGTGGCGGCAGTTATACTGTCAGCCGTTTTGACAGCAGGGGGATGTGCCTCACAAAAGAGAGTTGCTCTCTGGAACGGGAAAGACTTTACCGGGTGGAAGCTTTTTGTTCCCGACAGAAGCGTGGATGTACGTTCGGTATGGTCGGTAAAAGATGGGGTAATCCATTGCAAGGGACAGCCCAACGGTTATATGAGGACGCAGGCGGACTACTCCAACTACAAGCTGCATCTCGAATGGCGATGGGTCGAACAGCCCACCAACAGCGGAGTGCTGCTGCACGCCAGCGGGCCGGATAAGGTCTGGCCCAGATGCATCGAGTCTCAGTTGAAGTCTGGCAATGCGGGAGACTTCGTGCTTATCGGCGGGACCGGCATCAGTGTTGGCGGCAGGTTTATACAGGACGTTAGCGAGCAGTACGTGATTGTGCCGAAGAAACAGGAAAGCAGCGAAAAAGCCCCCGGCCAGTGGAATACTTACGACATAATTTGCCGAGGCGACACAATCCTTAACTACGTTAACGGCGTACTCCAGAACAAAGGCACCAACGCAACGGAAACTTCCGGCAGGATATGTCTCCAAAGCGAAGGCTCGCCCATCGAGTTTCGCAACATCTACATTGAGTTACTGGATTGATTCTGAAGGTCTCTCGCAGCGAGGGCCTGGTTATATAGATAAGAGGAGCAAGTTATGAAAGAAACAAAAGAGCATGAAAGTTCGGGACATAGGCGGCGAATTTCGCGTCGCGATTTTGTTAAGAGTTCCGCGGTATTGTCGCTGGCGGCATTGACTTCGGCCGGGGCCAGCCGGGTATTTGCAGCAGGCTCTGACAAGGTACGCGTGGGTTTGATTGGCTGCGGCAGCAGAGGTACGGGCGCTGCGGAAAACTGCGTCCGGTCTTCAAGTGGTGTTGAGATTGTGGCTATGGCGGACCTGTTCCGGGATAAGCTGGACAGCTCGCTCGGCAAGCTCAGCGGGAAGGTTGACGATAAGGTGACGGTTACTAACGATACGTGTTTCGTGGGCTTTGATGCTTACAAAAAAGTCCTTGCCCGTGATGATGTGGACGTTGTACTGCTGGCGACTCCGCCGGGCTTTCGTCCGGAACACCTAAAGGCCGCTGTCGAAGCGGGCAAGCATGTATTTATGGAAAAACCAGCGGCGGTGGACCCCGTGGGTGTGCGCTCGGTAATCGCCGCCTCAGAACTGGCGAAAGAAAAAGGCCTGTCAATAGTAGTCGGCACGCAGCAGCGTCGCCAGCATCAGTATCTTGAGGTTATGAAACGCGTCCACGATGGCCAGATTGGCCAAATCGTTGGTGGACAGTGCTACTGGAACTGGGGCGAGCAGGATTGGCATTTTGCGAAAAGGCGGGCTGAGTGGTCCGATATGGAATGGCAGGTCCGCTGCTGGCCATATTTCACCTGGCTTTCCGGCGACCATATCGTTGAGCAGCACCTTCACAACCTTGACATAATCAACTGGGCAATTGGGTCTCATCCGGTTAAGTGTCTGGGTATGGGTGGTCGCCAGGCTCGAACAAGCCCGGAGTACGGCAATATCTACGACCATTTCGCTGTCGAGTATGAGTATCCGGGCGGCGTGAGGGTAATGAGTATGTGTAGTCAGATTAACGGCACGACCGACCGGGTATCTGAGAGAGTGGTAGGGACCAAGGGTTCTACATATACAACGAGAGCCATCGGCTATATCGAGGGACAGAACGCCTTCAAGTATGACGGCCCCCGGCGCAGCGGTATGGTGGCCGAACACGCCGACTTGGTCAAGAGTATTCGCGACGGCGAACCGCTCAATGAAGGCAGACAGGTCGCAGAGAGTACGCTGGCGGTGATTATGGGGCGGATGAGCGCCTATACCGGCCGCGAGATAAAGTGGGACTGGGTGATGAATAAGTCTAAGCTGGACCTGACGCCGCCGAAGTATGAAATGGGTGATTTGCCCGTGCCGGCAGTAGCGATTCCGGGTAAAACAGAACTAATCTGATGGCTTTTGATTAACAGTTTGTTGGCGTTGATTGAATCGAAAGGGCGATTTATGAAAAAGAGTACAGATGAAAAAACGAGCGCAGTTTCGCGCCGAGACTTTATCAAAGCGTCGGCGGTATCACTGGCCGCATTGACGTCGGGCGGCGCCAGCCGAATTTTTGCCGCGGGCTCGGACAAATTACGGGTTGGTTTGATTGGCTGCGGCGGTCGCGGCACGGGTGCTGCAAGAGACTGTGTGAAGTCGTCGGATAACGTTGAGATTGTTGCGCTGGGTGATTTGTTCCGGGACCGAGTAGACAAATCGCTAAATAACCTCAAAGAGAAACTACCCGCTGAGGCGGTTAAGGTCACCGAGGACACCTGCTTTGTGGGTTTTGATGCGTACGAGAAGGTCATTGCCAGCGGTGTGGATATGGTAATACTTGGTACGCCGCCGCATTTTCGCCCGGCACATCTAAAGGCAGCCATCGAGGGTGGCAAACACGTCTTTATGGAAAAACCGGTGGCCGTGGACCCCGTGGGCATTCGGTCAGTCATCGCTTCTTCCGAACTGGCGGCGAAGAAAAAGCTGGCTATTGTGGCCGGTACGCAGCGACGGCATCAGAACCACTATCTGGAGATTATCAAGCGTATTCGTAATGGCGCCGTCGGTGAGATTGTGAGCGGCCAGTGTTACTGGAACCAGGACGCATTATGGGTCAATGCGGCGAAAGAAAATCTTAGAAAGAAAAAAGAACTTGGATGGTCGGATATGGAATACCAGTGTCGCAACTGGCTGTTTTTCACCTGGCTATCCGGCGACCATATTGTCGAGCAGCACGTGCACAACCTGGATGTTATCAACTGGGCCGTTGGTGCTCATCCGGTCAAGTGCCTGGGTATGGGCGGTCGACAGGCCCGAACGCAGCCGCAGTACGGCAACATCTATGACCACTTCGCGG
>CAZQYB010000200.1:0-3794 GCA_964597535.1 uncultured Pirellulales bacterium
ATACGGCGCGCTCTTCATATACGGTATCGGCTGGGTCCTCAAGGACGGCTACCCCCACGAAATGAGGGCCGCCGACTACGACGACTGGGTGACGGAGACGGTCTCCGAGGACGGCAGAGCAATGCATGGTCTTAACGGCGACATTCTTGTCTGGAACCTGGTGACAAAACGGCGACACGAACTGACCTCAATGGGTATCCGCGTTGACGCTGAGACGCTCAAAAAGCAGCTTGAGCTTTCGGGACAACTCGATTTTTTAAAGTTCCCCTACCATCAGGGCATCATAAACAATGAGATTCCTTTGAGCATTGGCGGGGGCATCGGCCAGTCCCGCACATTTATGCTGCTCTTGAAAAAGGCCCATATTGGCGAGGTGAGCGCCACCGTCTGGCCAAAAATATTCAAGGATATGTGCAAAAAGAAGAATATTTACGTTATAGAATAGGTAACCGTTCATGGGTTAATATGCTGAATTCCGGGCGTTTTATTGTGAGTGAGGCAGTCCGTAAGTCTCGGGGGCTAAACATAATTGAGATTGCTTCGCTCCCCAATCAGGTATGGGCAAGCTTCGCTCGGGATGACGAACGGAGATTGCCACGGAGGTTTGCACTTATCCAATCAAGAAGTTGCCGACTTGATAGACGATAAAGGTTATCACATAAGCAAGAGCGGTTAGGCCAAAGAATTGAAACATCGCCCAACGCCAGGAATTTGTTTCCTTTTTTGTCATTACAATCGTCGCCACACACGGCGCACTAATCAGGCAAAACAGCATAATGCAGAATCCAGTCAGAGGGGTGTAGTTTGCCTGTAACTTTTCGCGCAACGTTTGGGAACCTTCATCGGCGCTGCCGACGGCATATACGATTCCCAGTTGGGAAACGAAGACTTCCTTGGCTGCTGTTGCACCAATAAGAGCAGTTCCGATTTTCCAGTCGAAGCCGAGCGGTGTAAGGGCCGGCTCTATTGTTTTTCCTATTCTACCGACAATCGAATAGGCGAGTTGCTTTTGCCGGGCCTGTTCAGAATTCAAGCCAGCCAGAGACTGCTGGCTGATTTTGGGATAGCTCATCGCCGCCCAGAGGATGATTGATATGGCAAGGATTATTGTGCCTGCTTTTCTGATGTACATCCAGGCCCTTTGCCACATATGAATACAAACAGATTTCAGGGTTGGCATACGGTAAGGTGGCAGCTCCATAACGAACGGCGTGGTTTGGCCCTTCAAGACAGTAAGTCGCAGGACTTTAATGCAAATAATCGCTAATACAATTCCTATTAGATAAATGAGCCAGAGGACCGGGCCTCGCCACTGTTCTTTGAAAAAGGCGGGTATTATCAAGGCGTAAATGGTCAACTTTGCGCCGCAACTCATCAATGGTATTACCATTATTGTCGTGAATCTGTTGCGTCTGTTCTCAAGTATTCGCGCGCCCATAATGGCAGGGATGGAACAGCCGAAACCAATAAGCATTGGTATAAAGCTTTTGCCGTGCAGGCCAATCCTGTGCATTATTCGGTCCATAATGAATGCTGCTCTTGCCATATAGCCGGAATCTTCGAGTACTGCGATGGCCAGAAATAACAGGAGAATGTTGGGTAAAAACACAAGGACGCCGCCGACACCGCCGATTATGCCATTCACCAAAAGAGATTTGAGCCAACTTTCACTGCCTGGCGGCCAAAATGTTACTATCGTTTTAGCAAGCCAATCGAAAAAGTTCTCAAGCCAGCCCATTGGGTATTCGCCTACCTTAAATGTCACCAGAAAGACTAAGTACATTAGTGCGAGAAAAATCGGCAGGCCCAGTACGCGATTTGTTAGTACAGCATCTATCATATCACTGGTAGTATGACGTGATTCGACAGTGCTTTCGATAGTTTCCTGGCAGGCACCTGAGATGAAGCCGTAGCGTCGGTCAGCCATTACAATTTGCGGCTCGTCTGCGAAAATAGTCTTAAGATGCCCAATGCTTGCGGTGACAATATCAAGGACTTTTTTGCTGTGCACTTTCACGGTTATGTTACTATCCTGCTCCAAGAGTTTTACAGCCAACCATCTCGACCCATATTTGTCCAGCAAGTTCGGCTCTTCGGCGGTGACGATTGCTTCGATTCGCATCAGCTCTTCTTCAATCTCGTCTCCATAGCTTATCGTATGAGTACGCTCCCGTTTGTCCTGCCGGGCTGTTTGAACGATAGCGTCAAGCAACTCTACTCTGCCTTTGCTTTTGTTACCGACCGTTGGTACTATCGCTGCCTGCAAAAGCTTAGATAGCTGTTCACTATCAAAAAGCAGGCCTTTTTGCTCGGCGATGTCGCTCATATTGAATGCCAGTACCAAAGGGACATTCATTTCAATGAGTTGAGTTGCCAAATAGAGGTTTCGCTCAATATTAGAGGTGTCAACGATGTCAACCACGACGTCGGGCTGTTCCTCTATGATAAAATTTCGTGCGACGAGCTCCTCAATCGAATAAGCCGTTAGACTGTATGTCCCCGGCAAATCCACAAATGTTATTTCAAAGCCGGCATATTTGCACAGTCCTTCCTTCTTCTCGACCGTTACTCCGGGATAATTGCCCACGTGCTGGCGTGCACCAGTCAGCATATTGAAAACGCTGGTTTTGCCGCTGTTAGGATTGCCCGCTAACGCTACAGTTATTTTGTTCATAGCTGCAACTATCCTTTTCGTGGCTTTCACCTGAAAAGTTAGGTGTTCCGAATTCTATGCTCAAAAAAAATATGGCGGCATAGGTCAATTGCTAATCGCTATAATACCATAATCTTTTGAGCCATCCCCCTTCCAAGCATCATTCTGGAATCTTTGACAATTATGACAAAAGGGCCGGGATGGGTATGGCTTACGACTGTTATCTCCACGTTTGGCAGCAGTCCCATTGAAGCGAGTCGGCTGTTCAGGCCGTGCCCCGCATCTACGCGGACCAACTTGACGGTTTCCCCTGCTTTAATGGCCGACAACGGCCTTAGTCGCTTCTGCTCCATTTGTTACTTTCTCAACTTTGTTGCTTTCCTGTTTTTGTTATCGTGCAACCTGTTTTTGCAAAATTCGGTGAACTTGCTCGCCAGGTCGTAGCCATTTTTGCTCTCTCTCGTTACAAATTCGATGAAAGCCAGAAGTCTTGCAATAACTTCCATCCCAAGTGCATGCTCAGCTTTACAAGCGGCCTGCTGTGCGATACTCGCATCGATGCCCAGCACATCTACAAAAAAAGCCTTCAGGATATTATGCTTTCTGACAACCTCGGCTGCGGCTGCTTGACCATCCTTTGTGAGCGTTACACTATCGTAAGGATTGTGATTGACCAGCCCTTTCTTCTTTAGAGCCCGTAAGGCGCCAGTGACAGAGGACTTTGATACGCCGAGCAATTCTGCTATGTCCTTGCTGCGGGCGACGTCGGAGTCGCCGGCAAGATTAAAGATGGCCTCGAGATAGTCTTCCAGAGAGGCGCTTAAATTATTGCTTTTCGCCGCTACCATAGCTTTTTGCCTTATTCTGCATTTTATTCAGTATAGTTAGGCGTGCCTAACTTTGTCAAGGGTTTTTTTGGAAATTTTGCTGCGCCGGCTTTTTTGTTTCCGCCCTACCGCCGTCGTCAAGAGTCAATTTGAGCGTTTAATGTGGAATACCTCAAATCCATCGCCTAAAAAAGTTTGTTTTACAATGTCATTTACATTAGAATATCGTTGTTTATACGGGGCGTGGCGCAGTTTGGTAGCGCGCGTGACTGGGGGTCACGAGGTCGCTGGTTCAAGTCCAGTCGCCCCGATTT
>CAZQYB010000201.1:0-3678 GCA_964597535.1 uncultured Pirellulales bacterium
ATCATTTCGAGGTTGCTATCGCCACCGCCACAATGCTCTTCGGCTTATCATCCGGGGCCGCTTTGGCCACGGTTGTAGGCGTGCTTATAGAGGTTCCTGTTATGTTGATGCTTGTACGAATATGTCTTAGGACCCAAAAAGGGTTTGGAGGCGCACAATGATGAGTGCAAAAAAGCAATTATTATTTCAAAAGCAGGCCGACATCGTGAAGGCAATCGCTCACCCGCTGAGAATTGCCATCCTGGATTTCTTAAAAGACGGCGAGCAATGCGTCTGCGATATCGCCGAGCATGTCGGCTCTGAAAGGTCCAATGTGTCCCGGCATCTTTCCGTAATGGTCAACGCCGTCGTCCTTGAGCATCGCAAGGAAGGGCTCAAGGTCATCTACAAACTCAGAACACCCTGCATTCTCGAATTCTTTTCGTGCATAACAGCTTCCTTGAAGCAGCAGGTAAAAGCTGATGAAAAACTGCTGAAGGCCTTTTAGCAAAACTTTTTTGAGACTGAAGAATTATGAATCGCGAATGGAAGATATTTGCCGCATTAGTCGCCCTCTTTGTTGTGGCTTACGTTCTGCCGTTGGGTAATCTCAGGATTCAGGCAGGAATCCACGAGGCGTTTCGGCTGCTCCAGTGGTATGCGCGCAATCATACGCTGGCCTGCGTCGTGCCCGCGCTGTTCATTGCCGGAGCCATTATCACCTTCCTATCCAAGAACTCAGTTATGCGATATCTGGGGCCGAAGGCCAACCCGCTCTTGGCATACGCCGTGGCATCAGTTTCCGGTTGTGTTCTGGCGGTTTGCTCCTGCAGTGTCCTGCCTATGTTCGCAGGTATCTACAAGCTTGGCGCCGGGCTGGGACCAGCCAGCGCTTTTTTGTATTCAGGGCCGGCCATAAACGTTCTCGCCATTTTTCTAAGCGCTCGTGTCCTGGGCTTTTCCATCGGAGCCGGTAGAGCCGTCGGCGCTGTAGTCTTTGCAGTTGTGATAGGCCTGATTATGGCAGCGGTGTTTCGCAGAGGTGAGCGGGCAAAAGTTGAAGCTGCTATGCAGATGCCCGAGCCCGAAAAAGCCCGACGTCATATTGGCAAGACTGCAATTTTCCTTGCTTGTATGATTCTGTTCCTTGTGTTCAGCGACTGGTTCAACCCCGGCAATGTCGTCGTGAAAACAAGTGACGGCCGAGAGTTCAAGGCCGTGGTTATTCACGAGACCAAGGATGCTGTCCGCTTTCAACTCGAGCAGGATATCGAATCAGCTAAAACCGGCGACAAGATTACCCTGCCCAAAACAGAGATAGCCGAGATGCAGGAGCAGCGAACATGGGTGATTGCCGTTCATCACATACGCTGGTACCTGGCGGGACTAATGGGGCTGGCGGTTCTTATTATGGCTTGGCAATGGTTCGAGCGGGATGAAATCCGCGAGTGGATGCACAACACCTGGCAGTTCACCAAACTGCTTGTGCCCCTGCTCTACGGCGGGGTTTTCGTCGTCGGCTTCGTCAGTGTCCTGCTGCCCGAAAAGCAGGTGTCGCAGTGGGTAGGTGACAACAGCTTGGGGGCCAACCTCGTAGCCAGCGTCATCGGTGCCTTCTGGTATTTTGCCACACTGACCGAGATTCCCATCACACAGGCGTTGATGAAGCTCGGCATGCACAAAGGCCCGGTCCTGGCGCTGCTGCTGGCCGGGCCCGCCCTGTCTTTGCCCAATATCCTTGTCATCCGAAGAGTTATGGGAAACGGAAAGACGCTTGTTTTTATTTTGCTCGTGGTCGTGATGTCCACAATAGTTGGTATGTTCTTCGGTGCGTTTTGGGGATAAATCAGGAGAACGATTATGAAAAAGTTACAGATTCTCGGAACAGGGTGCCCTAAATGCAAAAAATTGGCAGCGAATACCGAGGCAGCCGCTAAAGATTTGGGCATCGAATATGAAATAGAAAAGGTCACGGACATCAACGAGATTATGAACTTTGGTGTGATGATGACACCTGCTCTTGCTGTTGACGGCCAGGTCAAAGTCGTTGGCAGGGTACTTCCGCCGGATGAGATAAAGAAGATGCTTGCATAGATAGGGTTTTTCGGAAAACCGTTAAAAATTAAGGAGGCAGAGCAAAATGAAAACAAGAACCATTATTACTATAGCGTTGTTACTCTTTATCTTCGCCAGCGTGGCGTATCTGGTTGTCGGAGAACTGCGCTCTGCGTCCCAGTCCCCTGCAGCGGAGGTGGATTTGCCGGAAGCTGAACCCAACCAGGGACCGTCCTCGGAGGCGGTGGTCACTCCCAATGCGCCACCTGAGGCGTCGCAAAAGGTCGTCTTTTACTATTTTCACGGAACGACTCGTTGTCCTACCTGCAGGAAATTTGAGGCCTTTTCCAGTGAAGCTCTTCGGGAAGCGTTCTCAGACGAACTTGAAGATGGCCGCCTAAAGTGGCAAGTGGTCAATGTTGACAAACCCGGTAACGGACACTTCGTAAGGGACTATCAGTTGCACACCAGAGCCATCGTTATTTCAAAAATCAAAGACGGAAAACAGACCGGGTGGAAGAACCTTGACAAAATATGGGAGCTGGTCGGCGACAAGAAAGTTTTTGTCAAGTACGTTCAAGACGAAGTGGCTATGTATTTGAGAGCAAGTTGATGTCCGAATTTTTCGTTGGAGCATTGTCAGCGTTGTGGCTGGGCATTTTGACCTCTATTAGTCCTTGTCCGTTGGCCACGAATATCGCTGCTGTTTCTTTCATAGGCAGGCGCATCGGCCGGACACGCGTGGTCCTCCTGACAGGCCTGCTTTACACAATTGGCCGAATATTGACCTATGTTGTTCTTGGGATTCTTCTTGTTACCAGCGCCCTGTCCATACCGCAAGTCTCGCATCTCCTGCAGAAATATATGAACAAAATCCTTGGTCCGGTCCTCATCTTTGTGGGAATGATTCTGTTAGAACTTATTCGCATCAATATCTCCGGCACCGGCCTGAGTGAAAAAATGCAGAAGCGAGTCGAATCATACGGAATCCTTGGAGCCGGACTTCTGGGAATTATCTTTGCACTATCTTTCTGTCCTATTTCCGCAGCACTTTTTTTCGGTAGTCTTCTCCCCCTCTCGGTAAAGTACGAGTCAGGGTTTGCGCTGCCCGCTTTGTACGGCCTCGGAACAGGACTGCCGGTTTTTTTGTTCGCCGTTCTTATGGCCTTTGGCGCTCAATCCGTTGCGAAAGCCTTTAACAAGCTCACACAACTCGAATGGTGGGTTCGCCGCATAACAGGCGGCATCTTCATTGTTATTGGCATTTACTTCTGCCTGGCGCACATTTTTAACATCTTTTAGCACCAAATAAGGGCAACTGCGCCGGTGCCGAACCCTTCGCAGCAGCTCGTCACAATCAATATAGTATTACCCACCCTGACCTCACATATTCGTTGTTGACACTTTGGACGCCGCAGGTGTATAGTATTTGCGAAATCGTGGTTTTCTTATTGCCGACTCGGCAGCAATAACAAAAACCAATCGCCGCACAGTGAAGGGAGTTTGTAAAATGGACCCTGCAATATTCAAGGCATACGATATAAGAGGCATTTATCCCGACCAAATCAATGAAGCGGATCCATGGCCGATTGGTTTTTGGACGGCCGGGTTTCTAAAGTCTCAGCTTCGCGGCTTTCAGCGTGG
>CAZQYB010000202.1:0-3471 GCA_964597535.1 uncultured Pirellulales bacterium
AAGAACGCAAAACCAGTGGTCTTTGTCATCTATCATGAACCAGCTTGGCCAAACGACCGCGGCGGCAAAGAATCACCTGCCAACTGGCAGCGATTCATGAAGGTTCTCAACGATAGAAAAATCGTCGCGGGCTTTTGTGCCCACACTCACAAGTACGCACGTTATCAGGTCGATGGAGACTGGGACAAGTTCACCTGGGAAGTGGACGCAGGTAACGCCGGCCGATTGAGCCACGGCGACAAGCATCAGACCTTTGTCGATGTCACCGTCAATAGTAACGGCTTGGTGCAGTTTGATACGTGGCAGGGGACCGAGGGCAGCGACTTCCATATAACGGATTCCTGGACTGTCAAAGTTAGTATTCCGGAAAGAGCTCAGAAGGAAACTGCCGGTACGGGCCGCTCAATATTTGCTGATGACAATACCATTGGCTTATGGCTTTTCGATGAGACGCAGTATCCCCACACGACGCTGACGGATGCCGGTGAATATGAATATGATTTGCGTTTGCAGAAAGGCGGTAAACTGGTTGCCGGCAAATTTGGAAATGCTTTGAAAGTGACACCGGGACCTGAGCACGCCGTCAGTTTTGCAGGATTTAAGGGTTCTGTCCCAATTGACGAGATGAGAGAAAAAGATGGTAGGCCGAGTGGGCTTTGGGGGCCCGCTGTCGCGCCGAAGACGATATTGAGTGCGCTGGCAGGTGGTGACTGGACTTGCGAGTTCTGGCTAAAACTTGCATCTGTCCCCACCACTGGGGTCACGATTGTTGACCTGGGACAGACTTATGAACCTGGCGTCACTGTCAATCTTACAGCAGGGGCCACAGCTTTCGAGATTGCGAATTGTTACGCAGGATTCAAGGCCTTATGTCCGGCAAGTGCCGGAAAGTTGGCGGATGGACGCTGGCATCATATAGCATTTACGCGTTCTGCGGCAGGTGGTAAGCTTCGGCATTTTCTTGACGGCAAGGTTGGGGCTGATGTAATAGTTTCCGAAATTGCCACGCAGCCGACGCCTGCTGTTATCGAGCCGGAAGACCGTGAGCACGGCACTTTTGGTTTTTCTAAGGACAAGAGCTTTGAGTGGCGCAGGAAGCATCGATTTAATTTCACGATAGGTCACGACCGGAAGGCCAATAAGGATATGGCAGGTATGGTCGATGAGCTGCGTTTGTCTGACGTTGTTCGCTATTCGAAGAATTTTGCGCTGCCGGGAAGTTTTTCCCGCAACTACGGCCCCAATGCGCCGAAGCCGGCCGTGGCGAACGGACAGCCATTGTTGTTTGGACCGGATTCACCAAAAGGCGCCGTACGGCTTGGCTCGCGCAAGCATCTTTTTATCGATGGTGCCCTGATTGACACGAAGCAGAACATCCAATTGACCTGTAATCCACCAGTCAATCGGCAGGACCTCAATTTCGGACCCAAAAAATCGTCCTGGCGGGCGTCGGTCGTCGATGTGGACGGCAAGGTTTATATGTATATCCCTGAAGGCTACGGGTCTGAAAAAGGCATTACGCGTTTGAGGATTTCCGAAGATGGGATTAACTTTGAAAAACCCGAGCTCGGAGTTGTTGAGTATGAAGGTTCAACAAAGAACGAATTCGTTTTTTATGGAGTGCCTTTCTACGGTACCATGTTCCGCGACCTCAATCCCAACATCAGCCCTGAGGAAAAATTCAAATTGACGGCCTGGGTGGCGAACCGGGGCATTTACCTGTATCTGTCACCGGACGGCATACACTGGCGAAGAAATGAAACCTGTATGCTGCCTTTGGTAAGCGGCGGCGGAGCCGAAACCTACTGGGACGACCAGCGAGGAGTGTACGTAGATTTCATAAAGCGCGACAGTAGTTTTAAGACAAGGGAGTATCCGGGTGGGGGACGGCGGGCCTGTATGTTCGAGACGCGCTGGATTCACAAGGCCTGGCCCTTTAAGGTCTTGGAAGAGCCATATTTCGAAGGTTGGCCTATGCCCGCTGTCACCGGCGAAGGGCCTATTGTATTTGGGCCAAATAAGAACGGCCAGGTTTACCGCACCCGCGCAATAAAATATCCCTGGGCGCCGGATACCTATGTGGCATTTGTTTGGCGTTTTGGAGAAGGTGAGCGCAGACAGGTTGACCTCGGCGTCAGCCGAGATGGTATCCATTGGAAGTTTTACGCCGACGAAGCGTGGTATATGACCCCAAGTCCAGCCGAAGAAGTGCTGTCGTTGTATGGGCTGATACGTCGCGGTGATGAAATTTGGCAGTATGCCGATTATGGCGGCGCCCACGGAGGCAGCAAGCGACGAACTTATGCCCGGCTGACGCAACGGCTGGACGGATTTGTTTCGCTGGATGCCGTGGCGAAATTGGGAACTGCAACCACGCGTCCGCTGATTTTTAAGGGGCGCAGGCTGATGTTAAACGTGGCCGCACAGGGGTCAATGCGTGTGGCTGTCCTCGATGAAAAGGGCAATGAACTCAAGGGCTTTGGCCTTGCCGATTGTGACCCGGTCATAGGGGACGCAACGAGCTACCTGGTGAGCTGGCGAAAAAATGCAGACGTGAGTGGACTTGCAGGCAAGGTCATCCGGCTAAAGTTTGAACTGCAGAACACCAAACTTTACGCGTTCAAGTTTAACTAAGCACCATTTTTTCAGGGGGTCGTTGTTTGTGTGTTAAGGTTGTCGTTTCGTCAGCGGCCGTTGTGGGGTATTTATCAGCGCAGCCGCTTATTATTTATGCTCCGAAGGATTATGTGATAAAATGGAATGGGTGTTGGTTTGTGAAGAACCCATTTGGATCCGGCAGGAGGCACCCTTGGCGTACAAGCGGAAAGGGTTTACGTTAATAGAGCTTTTGGTGGTGATATCTATCATTACGCTGTTGGTGTCGATATTGGTACCAGCGTTGAGCAAGGCAAAGGCACAGACAAAGGCAGCTACCTGTTTGTCTAACCTTCATCAATGGGGCATTATTATAAAGATGTACACACAGGATAACAACGGCCGTTTCATGCGAACCCAGGGCTGCGAAAGATATGCTTCCCTGAGTAACCCTGATTTGAAGGTTTACTACGTCTTCAAAAGGTGGCTTTTGCATGCGCGCTCACCAGCAGGGGTTGCCCCAAACTTACTATTATCCGGTTGTTGTCACAGAATAAGAAAACTTTCGACTTGCCCTGTCAATGGTACATACGAGAATGCCGCAACTTGTTCCAAACTCACCGCTTACAACCAAAACCACTTTCAAAAATGGGGCATTGTGAGAATAAATAGCTTGCATATTTGCAATGACTGAGATATAATTTCAGTAGAAACTGTTATTGTGGTAAATGCAGATTGTTTAGAAGATTATGGTATCCGGAACTAAGAAATCGTGGGTGCTGCCGGCGTTTATTATTCTGGGTGTGCTGTGTCTGTTTTTTGTAGGCGGTAAGCCGGGCTTGCCTGCGAGCGCTCAAGTGGAGCTGCAAACCGGTG
>CAZQYB010000203.1:0-3465 GCA_964597535.1 uncultured Pirellulales bacterium
GAAGGGTACTTTGTCCAGAAATTCCTGTAACAATGTGTGTCAGGGTCTTCATCCCAATACCAACTGCCTGCGCCTCCGCTGCGGTCGCTTTCAGGCCAGGCCGGCCAGTCGTCATAGGCGTTAAACGGCCTGCAATTATCCTGGCCAACCGGGTCATGTTCTACAGAAGTACCTTCTACAATACTTACTGGTACGGTACTTCCCTTCATCCTGACAACCATTATAGGTTTATCTTCAATTTCATCAAGGTCCGTCATTGCACCACCATCGACATCTTGAGCAGCCCAGTCCCTTTTATTGCCATTGTAATTCGTCGCCGAAAGTGCATTCCAATGTATATTGTCCTCCGGAATAGTTCCCGGATTTGTAACCGGAATCGCCTCGTGGAATTCTATATGGGGACTTTCCATATCGCTGCCGCCGGTGCGCGAACTGTATGCAGTGACCTTACGGACACTGATGGCGTCGGGATATATCGTAAAGTATTCCTCGTCCCAGTCACCCCATACGTCGCCACTGCCGTCTCTGACAATATCATAGTTCCTGTCACAGGATGCGTAACGCCATTGAACAATAGCGCGGGCGGCATTGCTGGAAATAATGCGGGCATGGGCATATCTGCAATCCCAATCCTGCATCGGCTCGGCGCAGCAGCCGTCACCACCCCATTCACTCGCGCGACGCTCGACGAACTGCGTGCCATACCAGTTGGAATACAAGGTTTCACTGGTATCAGAAACCCAGTGAGGACCATAGTTCGTACCCCGCCAGAAGACAAACCGGTGGGCGTTATCATCGAACTGGACAACCACATCCGTATGGTCCCCGACCCGCCAGAGCTCATCAAATCGGTTGTTGAACTTCAGTTGCGTGTAATAGGCCCCGAACGGCCCAGGCTCCGGCGAACCCATCGGCAGCGGCGGCACATTTGCGTCGAAGTCGTAACCGAAATCAGGAGGCGGGGCCCTGTTTACAAACTGTCCGCTTCCGCCGCTGGGAGCGATAGAAACATCAACTGAACTGGTCGATTCAATCCCAAGCCATACAACAAGGTCATCTCCGTACATATCATCGCCGTAACCAACGTAGCAGTCTCCGAAGGGCTGACCATCAACGCTTACCTGCGCATCGGCATCACCCCAGTTCTTTATAACAATCACAGGGTCGTGAATTGACTTGCCGCCGGACGTGTCAAGCGTAGCGTTCAAAACCGTCGGAGCACTGGTGACGTTACATTGCAGCGTATAGCATCGCCTCTGGTTATTGAATCCTTCATCGCTGTAGTCACCGGAGGTAATCGACAAGGCAGGAGGGTCCAGCCACGATGCCGGCAGGGTATCAATCCCGCCGGGCAGCAATTGCAGTCCGTAAATATCCGGCGTTCCGGTGTCCCATTGCACAAAGGTAGTACCGGCGGCATCCTTGACCGTTCGCATACACACACCGTCGGGATACACCGTGAAATATTCGTCCACCCACGCAGTCGTCCCAACACTGCTGCAGTTGCGTGCATAACGCCAGTGTACTATTGCACGGGCCGGATTTGTCTCGATTATGGATACCCTTGAGAAAGGATTGATGGTGTTTTCGCAGTTACTGCGAGTTACCTCCACGGAGAAGTTTTCTTCTGGGCTGCCCTCGGTGTACCATACCGGTGCGTAACCTTTATCTCGGCGGAATATGAGCTTATTATCGCCGTCACCCAAACGCACCATCACATCCGGATACGGCCCTATTCTGGCACTGCCGTCCGAGTCAGCCCTGAAATAGAATGCCCCTCTCAACGACGTTGCGGAGACATTACTGACCAGACTAACCCCTAAAACAAGAATCGTTAAGCATGCTAATTTTCTGCACATCATACTCCTCCTTAAGAGACTATAAATGCGGTACTTAAAAGTGATTATGAAAATCACAGGATTGGCTTAATACTTCTCTTGCACATATTAACAACAGAACAGAATTCGGGCGTCTTTTGTAATACGTAAAATATTATACCCTTTTGTGCCCTATAAAGCAAGCTTTCTTTAACCAAATAACTGTCCCGGGGTGCCCGTCGTTCCGAACCGGCAGCTTTTCGGGTTGACTTTAGTTGAAATCCCGCTAAACTGGCTGCTTCGCGAAATTGGTATTATCGAGCGTAGTAAGCGATAAGGAGGCAGCAGGTGGCTTACAATTGTGTTGTTCTGATTAAACAAGTCCCCGATACGAAAAGGATAACGGGAGAGGCGATGAATGAGGATGGTACGGTTAACCGTGCTGCTCTGCCGGCCATTTTCAATCCGGAAGACCTTAATGCGCTCGAGTCGGCATTACAGATTAAGGACAGGTTCGGTGGTAAGATAACAGTTATCACGATGGGACTGCCGGCGGCGAGCGAGATTCTGCGCGACTCACTCTACCGTGGGGCTGATGACGCAATTCTGATAACCGACACAAGATGTGCAGCGAGTGACACGCTGGCAACGAGCCATATCCTTAGCTGTGCGGTTAAAAAAGTTGACTATGACATTGTTCTCTGCGGCAGACAGGCAATCGACGGCGATACCGCCCAGGTCGGACCGCAGTTGGCGGAGAAACTGGGCGTTCCTCAGATTACCTATGTCGAAGAGCTTACGGAACTCGACGGCAAAACCATAACAGCCCGGCGAAATATCGGGGCCGGCTGGCAGCGGGTTCGAACTAAGCTGCCTGTTCTTTTGACTGTCACCAGTGACGCAAATGAGCCGAGAGTTGCCGCGGCGAAGAAGATGATGAAATTTAAGAACGCACGAACGACGATTGAGATTGAACAAAAAGTCAAAATGGAAAACCCGGGAGCGGGCGAAGCAGACATCAAAGCGCTGGTTGAGCATAAATGCAGCGAATTAGAAGAGAAGGGATTGCTGATTAAGCAATGGGATTTGGATTTTATCGGCGCTGATTTGAACTGGTGCGGCCGAAGCGGCTCACCGACGAAGGTCCATCGCATCCAGAGTATTGTTCTGGCCGCAAAGGAAAGCAAGGACGTTCCAGCCAACGAGAAGGAAATATCCGGTTTAGTACATGAGTTGATTAAAGACAGGATAATAGCATAGGGGTAAATCTACGAGAGTTGGGTTATGATAGGAGTGAACAGGCAAGGTGAGGTTTGGGTTTTTGCGGAGCAGCATAACGGGCAGTTGGAAGATACGCCAATAGAGTTGATGAGTAAGGCCCGTCATTTAGCTGATATACTCGGAGTAAAACTGGGGGCGGCGCTCTTAGGTAACGGTGTCGGTGAGCTTGCAGCGAAGCTGATACACTATGGGGCTGATAAAGTATATCTGGCTGAGCACCCGCTGCTTAAAGCGTATCAGACGAACAGCTATGCGAAGGTAATCTCCGATTTGATTGGCAAGTATGAGCCGCAGATAGTTCTTTACGGAGCGACAATCGCCGGCCGGGACCTTGCTCCTCGAATTGCAAGCACTATAAAGGCAGGCC
>CAZQYB010000204.1:0-3453 GCA_964597535.1 uncultured Pirellulales bacterium
AAACTGTGCTGGTACAGGGCAATCTTCAGCTCCTTCCAGTGCACAAGGTCGTCGCTGACAGCATGCCCCCAGTGCATATTGCCCCACTGGACGCCGAACGGATTATGCTGGTAGAACAGATGGAACTTACCCTTGTAATATACCAGCCCGTTCTCATCATTTATCCAGCCGCGGCGCGTTGTGAAATGGAACTGCGGACGGTATTTTTCTTTGTATATTTGCTCCTCGAAGGCTATTCGGTCATCCTGGTATATCCTTGAAAAGCCTGCCGGCCCGCCCATATCCGAATCCAGTATAACAAGCTCGAGCTTCTTTCTCTTGAGTTCTTCTATATCAAAGAACATCCAAACGTCGATTTTCTTCTCGGCCAGCTCGGCCTTGAACTCTCGGTAGGTCTTTCCATCCACCACGATTCGCATACTGTGTTTTCTGGCCCCATTTTCGATGGGGAAGTTCAGATAACGCTTATTGATTTTAATCCTGCGGACTATCAGTGTCAGCCCCCGCTTGGTATCGCTGAGCATTATGCTGTCGATGTTCAGATGCCCCCAGTCGCCCGACTTGGTATCTACTATACGTATCCTGGCCTTTTTCCCTCGAAAGCCCCTGACATCCCAGCCACGCCAGCGGAGCGTTTCCTCGTTTCTTCCCGTGACGGAATGGACAATCTTGCCGTCAATAAGAAGCTCGAAGCTCGTCTCGCCCGTATCACCGCCGCCAATGAGGAAATTGAGGTAATCCCGCTCTATCACGAACTCGGGCGAAGTCATTATTCCTTCCGCTCTGTTCCCGCCGTGATAAGTATTCAAAAAGCCCTTGCCCTCAAAGCCCTTTACTTCACCCTGGTCGCCGAGTGGCCCGTGGGCAGGCCTGCTCCCGAAACATTCTCCGGTGACCTTCCAATCGCCGAAATCATCGCCCTCGAAGTCCGCAAGCATAATATCGTGCCTTTCCGCACAACCAGCCAAAGCCATACAAATCGCAAACGCAGCTGCCAAATATGAAATTTTTCCAGGACACATATACCTGTTTTCCTATTGCTTCAAAATAGCACCTCGCGTCTTTACAACCGGCTTCAAATCACCAGTCAAATATGCTCAAACGCGCCAATTCCGCGGTTCGCTCCAGTGACGTTTCTTACTATCAAAAATAACATCTAAATGCAAGCTCCTGCTCGGCAAATATTTTGAGCGGCAACTATCAGAAAACTCTTTTTGCAGCCACAACGGAAAGCTAAAATAGACTAATGAGTAAAAATAAAGAAAAAGATGGTTACGAAGCGATTCGCAAGCAGATAAAGACTTTTCCAGCCGAACCCGGTCTTTATTTTATGAAGGGCTCGGCGGATAAAGTGCTTTATATCGGCAAGGCAAAGAACCTGCGGTCACGGGTGGCCAGCTATTTTCAGCCGGTCAGCGAACTGGTTACTTCCCGTGGGCCGAAAATCGCAGAGATGCTCAGCAAAGTCGAGACCGTTGACTTTCTGGAAACCGCGAATGAAGTTGACGCCGTCCTGCAGGAGGCGCGCCTGATTAAGGATATTCGGCCGCCTTACAACACGGTCCTTGTCGATGACAAAACATTTCCGTATCTGGAGATTGTAACAGGCGAAGATTTTCCGGGCGTTTACATCACGCGAAAACCCCGGCCGCGGGGCAGCAGACTGTTCGGGCCTTTCGCCGGTGCCAAGGACCTGCGGGGCGTTCTGGTAGTACTGCAAAAGATATTCAAGTTCCGAACCTGCCGGCTAAATATCAGCGAAGGTGACCCGAAGCGCAAGTTCTTCCGTCCCTGTCTTCTATACAGCATAAAGCAATGCACCGCCCCCTGCGCAGCCAAAATTGACAAAGGCGAATATAAAAAACTCATCAGCGACTTTATAAGATTCCTGCGCTCGAAGCGTTCCACGATTCTGCGGCAGTTGAAAAATCAGATGGCAGAGGCCGCAGAAGGGTTTAAATATGAGAAAGCTGCAATGCTCCGCGACCGTATCCGACTGATTGAACGGCTTGACCGACGGGGCACGCCCGACGAAAACGTCCAGCCGGAGGTCTTCGCCGCCGACCCGACCGAGGCCCTGGAGCAACTCCAAAAGCTACTGCAAGCGCCTCAGCCGGTCAGGATTATTGAGGGCATTGACGTCGCTAATATCGCCGGGACTGAGTCGGTCGGCTCGCTGGTTAAATTTATTGACGGCAGGCCTTTCAAAAGCGGCTATCGGCGGTTCAAAATAAAAACGGTCAAAGGCATCGATGACTACGCAATGATTGCCGAGGTGGTCAAACGCAGATACAAATACGCATTGGCCGGCGAAGAACTCTGGCCCGACCTTGTTTTAATCGACGGCGGCCTGGGGCATTTGAGAGCCGCTGAAAAGGCGTTCAGGCAAATGAACGCACCGGTTCCAAAAATCGCCTCGATTGCCAAGAGAGAAGAGGAAATTTTTCTGCGGGGAAGTTCCAAGCCGTTGAAGCTGCCCGCCCATTCGCCCGCAAGAAAACTGCTTCAGTATGTCCGTGACGAAGCTCACCGCTTCGCCCAGCATTACCACCATATCCTGCGAAGCAAAAAAATGCTGAACAAAAAATGACAGCTTGCACAGCGTCATTGCGAGGTCTGCCAAAGCAGGCAGCGGCAATCTCGCCCCTGTTATCCCGAGGCGAAGCCGAAAGATCTCAATGCCTTTTTCTTAACACCAATACGACACCATTGAAGGTGCTATAGTTAATATATCTGTTCAAACCACCAATACAGAAAAAACAAAGTAAAACCTTGCTTTTTTTAGCAGCTATAAGATATAATATTAATCTGGTTAAAGGTAATTGAAAACGGTTGAAGCCAACGGCCCGACAGATTTCTGCTCAGCTATGGAACCCGGCGTGTGAGCCGGAAAATTAGGTGGCTGGGATAATTTAACTGCCGGGTAATTATCAGCAAAAAGAAAAAAGTTGATAAGATGAAAGAGATTGATATTTATAGAAAGTCAATAGGCCATCTTGAAAACGTTGCTGGTGCCTTCGAGAAGGAATTGGAAAAACCAGAGTCGATTCATGGCGCCTTCGCGTACAAATCACCCACAATAAAGCATGTTTGTTTTCTAAAAGCAATCAGAATAGTCAGCGGACTAAACGCACTTCTCGTATTACTTCAAGCCGGATATGTAACCGAAATGGGCGTACTCATTCGAACAATAGGCGATTGTATAAATGACATCTATTTTCTTCTCGAACATTTTCCTGATAAGACGCCTGAGGTAGAAAAATATACCTCTGATTTCTTTAATGAGGACATAGACGAAGCCGGGATAGCGCAAAATCAAGAGAAAAAGATACACAGAACAAAGGCGAGAAAGATATATGCATCAAGGGCAAGATTGCTGTCGGAGCACATTAATTTTTCTGTTCGCCGAGACATGGTTTATAAAATTTACAGTGCCTATTCCGGCTATGTTCA
>CAZQYB010000205.1:0-3383 GCA_964597535.1 uncultured Pirellulales bacterium
TCATCGAAAATCACAAGCGCCCCGTTTTCATTGCAGAGCCGGCGGATTGTCCCCAGATACTCTTCGGTGGCAACATTTATTCCGCCCTCGCCCTGGATTGGCTCGACCATAACCGCCGCCACTTCATCGCTAAAAGCTGATTCGAGCGCGCCGATGTCGTTGAACGGCACATAAATAAAGCCCGGCAGCAGCGGCAGCAAACCTTCGTGGTGCTTCGGCTGGGCTGTTGCCGTCATAGTGGCAAAAGTCCGACCGTGGAAGCTGCCCTCGCAGGTAATGAACTTGTACTTTTCCGGCGAGGTATGCAGGCGGGCAAGTTTTAACGCCGCTTCATTTGCTTCGGCACCGCTGTTGCAGAAAAAGCACTTTCCGGCGAACGCACGCTCACTCAGCAGCTTCGCTAATTTGCCCTGCGGTTCGGAGTAAAACGTGTTGTCGATATGCAGAAGCTCGCCGGCCTGCTTGCGGATGGCCGCGACGACCTTCGGATGGCAGTGCCCTATCGCGCTGACTGCCCAGCCGGGAAACATATCCAGTATCTTATTGCCGTCGGCGTCATAACAATAGCAGCCCTCGCCTTTGGTGATGACCCGCGGCAGACGAGGGTAGTTGCCGATAACGTACTTGTCAAACAACTCAATCGTTTCCTGTGTAGTCATAATTCGTATCTCGTATTTCGTATTTCGTTATTGTCATTCCTGCAAAAGCAGGAATCTATTCCTTTTACTTTTTAATTATCTGCGTGCCAACACCTTCGTCGGTATATATTTCGAGCAATAGCGAATGAGCGATTCGCCCGTCGATAATATGTGCTTTCTTGACGCCGCCGCCCAGCGCTGTTACGCAGGCCTCGACCTTCGGGAGCATCGCATTAGTAATAATGCCGGAATCAATCATATTCTTAATCTGGGTCTCGTCCAGACTTGAGAGCCTGCTGGCCGGCTCTTCAAGGTCGGCTAATATTCCGTGGGTGTCGCTTACAACAACGAGCTTTTCAGCAACAACTTCTGCAGCCACCTTGCCCGCGGCGCTGTCGGCGTTGACGTTTAATTTTCCGCCGGCCTTATCTTTCGCCACCGATGCGATAACGGGTATAGTCCCCTCGGCACAGAGCGTCTTTAACAAATGGGTATTTATCTCGGTTATCTGTCCGACTAATCCGAGGTCAACCTTCCGTCCATTTTCGCCGGCCAGTCGCAACGTCTCCGCAAACAACACACAGCTACTTAATGAATGCAGCCCCATCGAAACACATCCCAGCTCGGTGAGAGTCTCGCAAATAGGAGTATTGATTTTATGTACAAGCGTGTGCTCTGCAATTCTGAGCGTTCTCTCATCGGTATATCGGCGACCCTGGACCCATACGGCTTCAAGACCCACCTCGTTCATCGCTTTTGTAATGGCCTTTCCGCCGCCGTGAACGATAATCGGCTGCATCCCGACCGTCGCCATAAAGGCGATGTCGGTCAGCAGCTTTTTTCGCAGAGAAGCATCTTCGAGGACGCTTCCGCCGAGCTTGACGACCACGATTCGGCTGCGGAAGCTGCGGATATATTCCATCGCCTCGATGAGTGCACCAGCTTTTGCGATTGCCTCTTCCACTGGAAACTTCCTAAAAATAGCAATTAAACAAAGAAGTGAGTGTATGGATGCCGCTGCTGTTCGTCAAGCGATATTTGCTCTTTGGGTCGGTGCTAACGCGGAATATGCCCGCCATAGGCCATCTGTTATTTGCTAAAACAACCTGCTGCTGTCAAGCAGGAAAGTTACCGGGCCATCGTTGGTGCTGGTTACGTGCATATACGCGCCGAAGATGCCTTTTTCAACCCCAACTCCCTGCTGGGTGATTAGCTCGGCTACCTTTTCGTAAAGCTGCTCCGCCAATTCCGGCCCAGCGGCGGCGTCGAAGCCGGGCCGACGTCCCTTTCGGCAGTCGCCGTGAAGAGTAAAATTGCTGACCAAAAGAATTGCCCCGCCGACGTCGAGCACGCTTCGATTCATCTTGCCGGCTTCGTCGGCAAAGATACGCAGGTTCGCCAGCTTCTCAGCCATAAACTCGGCGTCCTTGAGAGTGTCGCCCCTGCCGACACTTAGATAGACCAGCAGCCCTTTGTCTATTTGGCCGACGGGCTGTTCCTTGACTTTCACTTCGGCCCGCAAAACCCGCTGTATAACCGCTCGCATAATTATCCTTTTTACTCTGCTAAATACCTGTTCAAAACCACGGCGATGAGGCCGCCCGGCGAATGTGCAACTCATCTATGACGGCGTTGCCTTTGTGCGTTATAAGATACAGGACAAGCTCAGCAATTTCTTCAGGCCTCATAAGGTCCTCTTTTTTTATGTCCGGCCGAATTGCGCTAATCATATCGGTATCTATTCCACCGGGACATATCGAGTGCACCCTGACATTTGTATCCCTTAGTTCCTCCGCCAGTGACTTTGTCATCCCGCGCAAAGCGTGTTTCGATGCCGTATAGGCGCTTTGCAGTGCGTAACATTTTACTCCTACAACCGAGACGATATTGATAATGTAGCCCTTTGGCGCCTTTCTCAATAACGGCAGCGCTTCCCTGCAAAGAATAAACGGCGCCCGCGCATTTACCGCAAACAATCTGTCCCAGTCCCGCGTTGAGGTCTGCTCCAATTCTGCCGAGACAGTGACACCTGCGTTATTGACCAGTATATCCAATCGGCTGAACTTATCGTTCGTTACCTTCATTAGGTTTTTGATTGCTTCTTCCCGGGTTAAGTCAGTGATAACAATCTCCGCTTTCCCGCCGGCCTCTCTTACCTCTTCAGCGGTTTCTGCAAGTTTCTGCGGTGAGCGCGCAGCCAAGACGATGGTGGCGTCCTCTTTCGCAAATGCGATGCAAATAGCTCTGCCTACGCCTCTGCTGGCCCCTGTAACTATCGCAACCTTTCCGCTTAATCGTCTTTCCATTTTGCAGCTCTTCTCAAAATCTTGCTGGAATTATAACCTAAAAGCATGATAAGCTAATCGTTCTCTGCGTTGGCCCGTCCGACTTCGTTTTTTAGGCCGTTCTTTCAAACCTGTTCGGCGGATGCCAGACCAATCCTGTCTGTGATACTATCGAATTCGTCCAGAGAGTAAAATTCGATAATTATCTTGCCCCTTTGGCCATTTTTTCGCGTCTCAATGCTTACCTTTGTGCTGAGCAGGCTGCTGAGCTTGCTCTCCAAGTCCAGAATATGAGCTGGTTTTGGGCGGACAGACCTGGCTTGGTCAATACCTGTAAGATATTTTCGAACCAGTCTTTCGACTTCGCGGACACTGAGCCGGCCGGCCATTGCTCGATTGGCCAGTTTTCGGCGAAGCTCGTCGGTAGGCAGCGCAAGCATTGCCCGGGCGTGCCCCATAG
>CAZQYB010000206.1:0-3349 GCA_964597535.1 uncultured Pirellulales bacterium
TTGCGGCTTTTCAGCTTGGCCTGGCGTCCTATGTAGTAAGTGTAAAAAGGACAAGTATTTTGTTCACGATTATATTGGGATATATCTTCTTCAAAGAAGACAATCTTATAAGGAGCCTGATTATTGGCAGTATTATGGTATTGGGGATTTTTCTAATATCTTTGGGTTGATTTGTATTATGACAGCAAAAATTACAAGAGACAAAAAGCGAGAATTCGATACGGGGAAGGGGGGCTTTTACCCATGGCACAAGTTGCACAGATGTTACGGATAAGTTTTCTGAAATTTTCGTTGTAATTTTTCCATTTTTCATCTTTATTTTTGATTTGTTTTTATCTATTTTGTGAACTGAAAGATAGGAAGCAGGCGAAGCGGAAGTGCTTGGCGGTAAAGGAATAGACTATCCGCCTTCAGAGCAGGTTAATGTAACTCTAAAGAAGGCGCCTAAGGCAAAATCAGGGACAGCAATAACCCAGCCTCACCTTTTTCAGAAGAGAAAGTAGTCACGGTCAAAGGCGGAGGGGAAATTCAGTCTCGCAAACTCCCCATGAAATTTCTTTGCCGCCTCATTGTAGGCCTTCCCGGCAATTTCGTGTATCGTGGCTCGTGGATGGAGTGGATTTCTGCCCATTCGACCCTTCGATTGTGCTCAGGGCAGACTTTTTTTGCTCAGGATAAGTTCCGCGGGGCTGACAATTATTATTGAAGAATCCGAAATAATATCTTAATATCTAGTCGTAATGCGCAAATAAGTAAGTGGAGCAGCAATGCGGAATTTCGATAAGGCCAAACGAATAGTCGTAAAAATCGGCACCAATACGTTGAGCAAAGACGGCGGGATTGATACGGCGTATGTCCGCAGAATAGCAGGGCAAATAGCGTCACTTCTGAAAACGGGCAGGCAGGTTGTTGTTATAACCTCGGGCGCTATCGGTATGGGGAGAGGGCAGTTATCAGGTTATCAGGATATCAGGGCATTAGGTAGTGGGTATCGGGGGACCAGGAAATCAGGGGAGCAGAAGAACAGGGGAGCAGGCATGGGGGGCGGGCAGGTGGTACTGGGGGGGACAGTAAACCCCGATAGAAAATCTGCCGGAGGCGCACCAAACGCCGGACGTCTCATTTCTAACGGGGTAAAGGATGTAAAGATGCGGCAGGCCTGCGCTGCTATCGGCCAGCCGTTGTTGATGGCTGAGTACAAAAAGTCGTTCGCCCGTTACGGCGTTACCATCGCCCAGGTTTTAGTAACCGCCGAGGTGCTCAACAACAGAAAGACGTATCTTAATCTTCGCAACTCCGTCGAGACGCTGCTTAACTTGTCGGTTGTGCCCATCCTGAACGAGAACGATAGTGTGAGCACCGATGAAATCGGCTCGGCCTTCGGCGATAACGATAAACTCAGCGCACTTGTCGCCAGTAAAATAGATGCGGACCTGCTGATTATGCTCAGTGACATCGATGCACTTTATGATAAAGACCCACGGAAGTTTTCTGACGCAAAGTTGATACCAGCCGTCTATGAGATAACCGAGAAGATTATGCGAAGTGCGGGCGGCAAGGGCAGTACGCACGGCACCGGCGGGATGAAAACCAAACTGCAAGCGGCGAAGATTGCCTCCAGCGCCGGCTGTCGGATGGTTCTGGCCGACGGCAGAGTTAAAAATGCCATCAGCAGAATTGTCGCCGGCGAGGAAATCGGTACAGTGTTTATGCCCAAACGAAAACTTAGCAATCGTTCGCGATGGATTCTAAATAGTGCTGCTGCAGGTACGATATTTATCGATGAAGGTGCGATGAAGGCGGTCAGAAATCACAAAAGTCTTTTGCCGAGCGGCGTAATTTCCATCGAAGGCTCGTTCGAGGCGGGGACGGTGGTGATGCTCAATGACAATGCCAAGGCGGTGACGAATTTGAGCAGCTCTCAGCTAAAAGCTCTTGCAGGCAAACATAGCTCTGAGATTCGCAAAATCCTCGGCCCAAAACACCGTGACGTCGTGGCTATACCGGAAGATATAGTAATCATAGATTACTAAGGGCATAAGGGCATAAGAGCATAAGAGGAAAATGGATGATGAATACCACAGAAACTACGCAATTGTCCATCTTACCAGTGTTGCCGCACCACTGCCGCTGAACGCCGGCAGTGTGTTGAGCCCCCCTGTGATTACTTTCGCTGCCGAAGCGACCGGCTCAATGCTCTTGCGAGGCAGGTGAGATAATTGCCCGCTGATATATCTGCGTAGATGCTCGCGCGGCCCACTACGCCCAAAGCAGTCATCAAATTCGGCCCAAAATTTTCTCAATTTACGTCCCGCGTTTTTAATCTGTTTTGCATCCTGATATTTTGCAAATTGTTTGCAAAGTTTATCATTTATCAGACGTTTTCCTCACCAAATTTCGTTTTTTTCAGTTCAATCCTTGATTTATGGTTGTATAATCACTGCTGCAGGAACTATTTCAGGTTGACACAGCCGGCTCGCAGGTGAACGGTACGAGCGTCGGCATACAATCGGGGTGAGATTATCGCCCGATAACATCGATTCAGATTGAAAAATCCCCATTGAGCCCCCGAAAAAAGTGATTACGTTCAATAATCTGCTTGACTTTAATGCCTGTAATCTGGTAAAATTTAGTATTTGAACAGGATTTGATAATGTTTTGCAGGAGGTATGATGAGAATAAGGTGGGGGGTTTTATACGAAGCTTCCCCACTTAGTGGCGGGGAGAAGGGGGGCGTGCAGCTTGATTTTCTGAAGACCAGCAGTTCCAAACGCGTGCTTCGGGCGTCCTTTTTTAACAGCGTTATGCAATTGAAACTAAAAATGGCATTGGCTGCTGGCCACTCACTTTACACTCACGGATGAAAAAAGCAGGTAGGTTCTTGTAAGAACCAAGTCTACCTGCATCCTAAACAAGGATGTATAGGCCGGGTTTGCGCATTAGGAGCAACTTGGCAAAAAAACTTGTGTGTCCGAAATATACCGGAGGATGGTAGTGATAAAGCGGCTGTTAACGGCGGCAAAAGTAAGAGCCAGTTTACTGGCTTTGTTCGCTTTGGTGGTATTCTCACTGCCTGCTGCTGTCTATGCTCAACCTAATGATGTTAACGTGCCGAATGTTGTTGGCATAACCCAGATCGCAGCGGAGACAGCCATTACCGATGTTAACTTAACGGTCGGTACCGTAAGCTACCAATACAGCGATACCGTAGATGCAAATCTTGTAATCAGTCAGGACCCGATTGGCGACACGATGGTCGCTGTCGGTTCCAGTGTTGACCTTGTGGTATCTTCAGGTCAGCCGACGGCGCCGAATGTGGTGGGAATGACCGAGCCAAATGCGACGGCTG
>CAZQYB010000207.1:0-3291 GCA_964597535.1 uncultured Pirellulales bacterium
TTTCGGCGAAGCTCGTCGGTAGGCAGCGCAAGCATTGCCCGGGCGTGCCCCATAGTCAACTTGCCCTCGGCTAACATTTGCTTAATCTCGTCTGGTAAGTCCAGTAGTCGCAGGTAGTTAGCGATAACAGAGCGGTCTTCGCCAAGACGTGTTGCGGCTTCGGCCTGGGTCAGTGAAAATGTGTTCAGATAGTTTTGATAGGCCTTGGCTCGCTCGATGGGATTAAGATTGGTTCGGTGTATATTCTCAACTAATGCCCATTCGAGCAGTTGCTCATCACTTGCTGCACGAACCAGGGCGGGTATGGTGGTTAGCGAAGCTAATTGGGCGGCTCGGAATCGGCGCTCACCGGCAATTAGCTGGTAGCCCGAGTCTGCCGGGCGAACGATGATTGGTTGAATTACACCATTTGCCTTGATAGACTCAGCCAAATTTGATAGTTCCTGCTGGTCCCATACCGTACGTGCCTGATATGGGTTTGGCGATATGGCATCGAGGCTGATTTCGCGCAGCGAATCGCGTAACTCCTTGTCTGATGGGAAGTTAGGAGATATTGCGGGATTGGGTAGCATTTGATTTGCTTCAGCCCCGCCGAATGTTATCGGACTTAAAAGCGACTGAAGACCCCTGCCGAGATGTCTTGGTTTCTCTTTCTTTTTGCTTGCCATAGAAATGCTCCTTCACAACCTATTTTGAAACTCCCTTTCTTTTTCTCACTTTTGGGCTTGTAGTCAACTGTTGGCCCAAATGTTATTTCGGAATTCTTACTGGAAATTCTGCAACTTTGCCAGGACAAAAAGTGTTTTTTGAAAAAAATGTTTCACGTGAAACAATGATAAGCAACAAACAAGCAGTAAGAAGACAAACGAATTCCTGCCTTGAGGGCCCAAAGGCCTCCAGGGAACGGACAGTAACGAACACATAGAAAATGCGAAAGGACAAAGAATCGCCTCTTCAAAGAGTCCCGTTCTTGGCCAGTGTGTTTGAGTAGATTGGGCCTGCGAGAAGCTGTCTCTAAAGTCACATGAGCGTGCAGGCAGGGTGCCGGCGGGATTGACTAATACCTGCCGTATGATGTTTCACGTGGAACACTGACAAAGAAGAAGCAAAAGTAAAGAGGCAAAAGCGAGAAAGCAGCATAAACAGGGATGTGGTACGAGCTGCTCGCGATGACCCCATTAGAGTGGACGACACTCTAAGCAATGGGGCAAGCAAGGGAGTATTACGTCGCCGTGCCGGCGACGGCTAAACGAGGGGAATCCCCGGCAGAACCGGGGGTAAGCTGCATCCCCAAGCACCGTAGGGCGTCCCCGAGGGACTGGCGCTTGAGGCTGCCACCCATCGCGTGTGCAACAAGTCCCTGAGGGACAAGTTGCACACCCTACCAAACTGCATAATTTACAGACTATATGAAAGTGGAAGGCGACCGTCCCCAAGCACCGTAGGGCGTCCCCGAGGGACTGGCGCTTGAGGCTGCCACCCATCGGCACTGTATTAGTATAAATTCGCTCAGGGCAGGCTCTGCGTGGGCGATGATAGCTTGGAGAGATTCTTCGCTTCGCTCGCAATGGCATTACAGCGCTATTATTAAATGAGATTGATGTTAGTTGTAAATAGACCAAACATTTGCCATCATCTGTGTCTCAATCTCATAAGCAAGAGCAGCACCTAAAACCGCACCTATTTATTTTAACGCCCGCGTCGTTAGAAATTCCGCAAAATCGTAACATCCTGCGAAGCGGAAGATTTCTAACGGGGCCCGCCAAATCGTATAACTCCATAAGAGCAAAAGGATTATCTTTTTACATAAGCCCTGTACCGCTCTGGTGCAGGGTAAGCGCACTTTTAGAATAGGTGCGGTATAAAAGGTATAGTAAATTTTTCCGGCACTTAAAGCGGGCAACCTGTGGGCTGCGGCGGGTTTTTGCGTATTGCCAAATATGACGGCCCGAGCGCATTATCAACCAGACTGATGGATGAACGCAGGAAGCAGCGGAGTAAAGATAAGCGAAAGTCATTGGAAGAGCCGATTCGGTATATTGCTCGCAGATTTGAGATGTGTAATTATCCGAAATTTATTTGAGGAAGGTTGGCGGATAGGTTCTGGTCCTGCTGAGGTGATGTGCAAGGTTTCGGCGTATCGCCTGAAGGGTGCTGGTATGCGTTGGGACAGGCGTGGCGCCGATACGATAATGGCCTTGCTTTCTTTTCGACAAAATCAAATATGTGGAGAAGCTGCCGGCAGTTGCAAAAACGGGCTGCATAGTCTCTGTCAGAAAATTTGACCGCACGGCCATTCGTGAATTTAGCAAAAAATCTTGACATATTGTTCGGGCTACGTTAGTTTTCCTATTTTGGCTGTCTGTGTGTGGCAGATGGGGTATAAGTTGTCGAATTTGTTTGGAGGTTTTTGTGGCTAAAAAACTGGTACGTGAACTGATTAACGCAGGGGCGCATTTTGGGCACGGCGTGAGCCGGTGGAATCCCAAGATGGCTCCGTTTATTTTCGTAAAGCGAGGGAACATCCATATTATCGATGTGAAAGCAACCCTGAAGGGAATTTTGATAGCTAAAAAACTCCTTGCTGAGGTGGTTTCGTCGGGAAAAGACGTTGTTTTTGTAGGTACGAAGCGTCAGGCACAAAAGATTGTTGAGTCGGTTGCAGCCAAGTGTGGGATGCACTATGTGTCCCAGCGGTGGCTCGGGGGGACGCTTACGAACTTTAGAACGATACGGTCCCGATTGCAACGATTAGAGCAGTTGGAAGCTATGCAACAGGACGGGACACTTGAGGGTGAGAGTAAAAAACAGGCGTCGAGACTGAAACGCGAGATGAGAAAGATAAAGAGCAATCTGGAAGGCATTCGTAAGATGTCTCGTCTGCCCGGGGCGGTTGTAGTTGTCGATACAAAAAAGGAATATATTGCTCTTCATGAAGCGAAGAAGCTGGATATTGTGACGGTTGGAATAATTGATACGGATTCCGACCCTGATGCGGTGGATGTGGCGATACCGGCGAATGATGATTCGATTAAAGCTATAGAGCTGATACTTAATGAGTTTGCTGACGCTGTTGCGATTGGTAAGACAATGGTTGGTGCCCGGGAAGTGGTGAGGGAGCGTCCGAAGCGAGTTCGCTCAAAAAGGCCTGTGCTGGCCCGTGCAGATGGAGGCGAAGGTGAGGCCGTGGCCGCTGTGGGAGAAGAGCAGGCGAAGACCGCAGAGTCAAGTTCGGTGGAGGCCGAGAAGACCGCAGAGTCAAGTTCGGCGGAGACCGAGAAGACCGCAGAG
>CAZQYB010000208.1:0-3216 GCA_964597535.1 uncultured Pirellulales bacterium
ATATCTATCACGCTCAGATTATGGAGGGCGACGTAATTCGAACGATTCGCAATTACAAGGAATACATCGGTCACTATCATACAGGCGGCAACCCGGGTCGGCACGAAATAGACGAGACACAAGAATTGTACTACCCGGCTATTATGCGGGCAATAGTCAAGACCGACTTCAAGGACTACGTCGCTCAGGAGTTTATTCCCGCCAGAGACCCGCTGACGTCTTTGGCGCAGGCGGCGCGAATTTGCGATGTGTGATGCGGAGGATTTTTAAGGAACAGCTTTTATGGCTCTTAAAGTTGCTGTGATTATTTGTGCCGCCGGCGCGAGCAGGCGGTTCGGCGGAAAAAGGAAAAAGCCGTTCGTTGACGTGGCGGGCAGGGCGGCCTTTCTACGAAGCGTCGAGCTTTTTTCAGACCGCGACGACGTCAAACAGATTCTGTTGGCGATTTCGCCCGAAGATGAAGAACTCGTAACTGTCAAATGGGGGGCCAACCTGAAGTTCTTCAACGTCAAAATTTGTTTCGGCGGCGATGAGCGTTTTGACACGGTCAGCAAAGCCCTCGAACTTATAAAAGATGACATCGACCTTGTCGCTGTCCACGATGCTGTGCGATGCTGTGTAACCAAAAAATGGATAGATGAAGTAATTGCTAAAGCCGCTGAAACCGGTGCGGCGATACTGGCCTGTCCTGTCGTGGCAACCATAAAGGAAGCAAAGAACAATACGATAATCAAGACAGTTGATAGAGCGGGTCTTTATGAAGCACAGACGCCGCAGGTATTCGGGGCCGAACTGCTCAAAAAGGCCTACGAAAACCTAAAAAATCTGGATAAAAATAAAATCAGCGATGATTCCCAGCTTGTCGAGACGCTTGGAGAGAAAGTGTCGATCGTCGGGACTGATTCTTCAAATATTAAAATTACGCGACCAAACGACATTGCGATTGCCGAAGCTATTCTCAAGTCCAGGCCTAAGCCCACACCAAAAGGCCCGACAGGCCCTTACATCGAGGCCCAGTGGTAACCTTTTCAGGAATACCAAACTCAGCTTAACAGTAGTAGAAAGGAAGGTTGTATTATGAACAAAGAAAGAGCACAAATGAGAAAGATTGAGTTCGCCAAACATCTTCTATTAGCGGCACTGTTCTTTGCCGCTGCCGGCTGCCAGAGTGCAGGCAGCAATGCTAAATGGAAACCGCTGTTTGACGGCAGGACTCTTGCCGGATGGCATACGCTTCCCGGCGGAAAATGGCAGGTGCGAAACGGCGCAATTGTCGGCACAAGTTCTAAAGCCGAGAAACGTCACGGCCTGCTCGTCAGCGACAAGCGGTACGGTGACTTCACCGCACGCCTGAAGTTCAAGGTGCTCAAGGGCGACAGCGGCTTCTACTTCCGCGTGGACAAAGTTGAAAGCAATGTCGGCGTCCACGGCTTCCAGGCCGAAATCGATATGGGCAATGAGGTCGGCGGGCTATACGAGACGGGCGGCAGGGCCTGGGTGGTCAAGCCGAGCCCGGAAGAGGTGAAAAAATACTTTAAGCCGCAGCAGTGGAATCAGATGACGGTCTCCGCTCACGGTCGGCGCATTGTGGTGCACGTCAACGGGCGAAAAACAGCAGAGCTAAAGGACGACCCCGGCCGACTGGAAGGTCACCTGGCACTTCAACTACACGGCAGCAAGGATATGAACGTGATGTTCAAGGATATTGAAATCCTGGTGCCGAAATAAGGGGGATTGGAGTAGTATTCTGTAACATCTAATTTGATGGGTGGCAGCCTCAAGCGAGTTCCGAAAAACCGGGACGAGCTTGGGGATGGCTCGGAGCCGATTCGACGATATTCGGCTGTGTGGAGTGGAAAAGTAAGCCCCAGCGTGCCTTAACACATAAACGCAGAAGTCACAAGCCATAAGTCTCGTGGTTCCAAGGTTTTATAAACTTGCGCGCCCTATGCTTTGCGCAGCCCTCTTAAGCCCAAAAAACCGCGTTTTCAGTAAAAAAAAACGGCACTTCTTTTAACTAAAAGAAAAAAAATTTTAAAGAAAATTTATTTTTTTGGTTGACAGTTCGCCGATAATCGTGTAGGATTACACGATAGTCGCTTAACAAAACTATACCAATTAAGAAAGGAGAAAGGATATTATGAATGAGTTTATTGAACGGAACAAAAGGTTACTGAAGATTTACTGTGTCGCAGCCAGAATCATCGGTTGGGTGCTTCTATTCAAGGCAGGTATCTTTATCACATCAATCTTGTCAGGATACAGTCGCGTCAGTGGCAATGTGCTGTTTGCCGTACCAATGTTGTTCTTCGATGCCGTGCTTACCGGATTGATAGCATTGGGTATTGCGCAGTTTATCAAGTATTTGTTTGAAACCGCGAATGAACCGGGATGGATATTGCGATGTGGCGACAAAATTCTCTACTTGAACGCCATCCTTGTGATTGTGAGTGGGGTTGGCGTCTTGTATTCTCACAACGCTAAGATGATGGAGATCGCCAGTCCCTATTATTCTCAGTGGAGATTTCTGGTTGAAAATGGCCTGCCTGTTGTGGCGAGAGCGTTAATTCTGGCAGGGTTGGGGCAGATTCTGCGGCGGGTAATGCCTGTTATTGAAGAATCAAAAACGTTGGTCTAAGAAAGGAGAAACAGGATATGTTAAATAATGCTATTGAAAAAAACAAACGGTACCTGCGTTTCTGTTCCTATGTCGCACAATTTTCGGGATTACTTCTTCTTTTATTAGGTTTCATTTCGTTGGTTCTAACGTTATGGAATTTCTATCCGACAGACCGGCTCCCGAAGCATGACGTCGCCGCATTTGTTTATAAGTTTATTTCACCATTTATTTTAAGATTGATATTCCCCGGACTATTTTTGCTCGGGATTAACCAGTTAATAAAATGTCTTATCGATATCAATTTTAAACCAAACTGGATTCTCAAATTTTCAGACAAGATCATATATTTATATGTTGTTCTTCTTATTATTAACTTTATCTTTTTTTTAATATATCCAACGGGAGCAATTATTACGAGTCCGCATCATTACTTGACAACATGGATACCTTCAGCAATATTTACCTCCGTGAAAGTATTGCTCTGGATTGGTATGGCGCAGGTTTTGCGAAGAATTGTTCCAATTATTGAAGAATCAAAAACGTTGGTCTAAAGGAAGCAGACAAATGATAAACATTCGACTGGATTATGTGCTTTT
>CAZQYB010000209.1:0-3202 GCA_964597535.1 uncultured Pirellulales bacterium
TATGCCGACGGCGAAAAACGATATATACTGGCCCCGCTGGGGATTAAGGTTGGAGACGAGATAGAAAGCGGCACTTCTTGTGAACCGAATAGGGGCAATGCGATGCCGCTGGCAGCGATTCCTGCCGGTCTTGAGATTCATAATATTGAGATGACGGCCGGCCAGGGCGGAAAGCTGGTTCGGGGTGCTGGCAGTGCCGCAAGGATTGTTGCAAAAGAGGGTAATTGGGTCACTATCGTCTTGCCAAGCGGTGAAATGCGGCTGGTTCGCAAGGAGTGTCGGGCTACGATTGGCCAGTTGAGTAATCCCGACCACCAAAATATTAAGCTGGGCAAGGCCGGTCGAAAGCGACACATGGGCCGCAGACCTCACGTTAGGGGCACGGCGATGAACCCTGTTGCTCACCCATTGGGTGGTGGAGAAGGCAGATCAAAGGGCGGGCGGCATCCCTGTTCGCCCACAGGTGTACTGGCCAAGGGTGGCAAGACAAGAAATCCGAGGAATCCAAATAACAAGAGAATTATTCGAAGACGCAAAAATAAAAGGCAAGGACAGTTGGTACTGTAGAGGATAGATGCAGAAATTCTACGACGTAGGATGATATTTGAGGAATTTTAATGGGAAGATCTCTTAAGAAAGGACCATACGTGGATGAAAAATTGTTTGCCAAGGTCAACAAGCGAATTGAGTCTGGTTCTCATGAGCCGATAAAGACCTGGGCGAGAAGATGCACGATAATTCCCGAATTCGTTGGTTTTACCTTTATGGTTCATAACGGGAAGGTGTTTAATAAAGTTTTCGTTACCGATGATATGGTTGGCCATAAGCTCGGTGAATTTTCGCTGACGCGAACGTTTAAAGGGCATTCGAGCAAGAAAATAAAATAGCGGTAAAGCGTGAAGTTTCAAGCGTGATGCGGGACACAAAAATATGTTGAGTGCTAACAAGTTAAAAGAATTTTGTCAGCAGCAACAGATGAGCACAGAGCAGTTGGCTGGTCAGCTTGTCAGAGGAGGGCTGAACAGACAGCAAGCGGCAGCGGCTGTCAAAAACTGGCAAAAAGGTCTTTTCAGGCCTGTACCACGCAAAGAGGATGTTCGCCGCCTTGCAGCAGCCTTATCTGCGGAAGTAAATAATTTGCTTGTGTGGCGTTCGTCTTATCGCTTTGCCCCGATGTCGGCCCACAAGGTCAGATTGGTTACGCGGTTGATAGTCGGACGAACAGTTCAGGACGCAATAGATATCTTGAAGTTCACAAGAAAACGGGCCGCGACAATAGTTAGCAAGGTTCTGAAGGCTGCTGTGGCCGATGCTGACGAGCAGCAGGCTGATGTTGATAATCTTTACGTCAGCGAAGCTCGCGTTGACGATGCAGGAGTGCGAATTGGCACCAAAAGGTGGATTCCAAAAGACAGAGGCAGAGCTAATCCTATTTGCAAAAAGGCCTGTCATATACATATAACGGTGTCGGAAGCGTAATAAGGAACGAAAAAGCAAAAACGCGGCACGATATAGGCAATACGTAATACGGGATATGAGACTATGGGCCAGAAAGTATCACCAATAGGTTTTAGGACAGGAATAACGCTTGGATGGCAAAGCACCTGGTTTGCTCCCAAGGCCAATTATGGCGAGTTTCTTGTTGAGGACCAGAAAATTCGTAACTATGTTGACGGGAAGTTTAATCGTCAAATGCCTAAAGGTGCTGTGGCAAAGATTGAAATAATCCGGACGCGCAGCGAAGTAAAAGTTACGTTGCACAGTGCTCGGCCCGGTGTGGTCATTGGTCCCAGAGGCGGCGAAGTTGATAAGTTGCGAGAAGAGCTTCAGGAAATGATAGGCCGAAAGGTAGGCGTCAATATCGTCGAGATAAAAGTTCCGGAGCTAAGTGCCACATTGGTGGCTGAAGCAATTGCCGAACAGCTAAGTAAGCGAGCGTCGTTTAGACGAACTATGAAGCAGCATTGTGAGGCCACGATAAACGTCGGCGCTAAAGGAGTTAAGATTATCTGCGCTGGCCGATTGGCCGGTGCAGAAATGGCACGTAGAGAAACGCAGAAGCTCGGGAGTATTCCCCTGCATACCCTGGATGCCAATGTAGATTACGCCACAGCGACATCCAGGACGACGTACGGAGCGATTGGTGTTAAAGTTTGGATTTACAAGGGCAAATTTGGTGAAGAGATTGAGCCGAGGCAAATTCGCCGGCGTCGTCCATCGAGGCGTATTGGCCCGGGACAGCGTCTTGGTGGTCGGCCCAAAACTGCGCCGGGACAGCAACGCAAAAACACCGCTAAAGCTGACGTCGCCGGCTCGCCGGCACAAGACAATACCAAGAAGTCAAACGCTGCAGAGGGAACTTGAAGCTTGCCTTTTGGCGAAAGAAAGTTTTGCCGGGGTATAGATTTTATAAGGGTTTGAAAAAAATGGCGATGATGCCGAAAAGAGTTAAACACCGCAAGAGCCAGCGTGGCAAAATGAAGGGTAACGCCTCGAGAAGTAATTTTGTGGCGTTCGGCGAATACGGCCTGCAGGCTTTGGAAAGCAGCTGGGTAACCGCCAAGAATATCGAAGCCGGTCGAGTTGCGGCAACCCATTTCTTGCATCGTGAAGGCAAGGTTTATCTCAGGATATTCCCGCACAAGCCGGTGAGTTCCAAGCCGCTGGAAACGCGAATGGGCAAAGGTAAGGGCGAGCCGGAATTTTGGGTGGCAAGAGTCAGACCCGGCACAGTTATGTTTGAAATCGGTGGAGTAAATGAAAGCGTGGCAAAGCAGGCATTGGTTAGAGTTGCGCATAAAATGCCGATTAGGTGTAGGTTCGTTAAGCGAAGGCATTCATTGTAATAGGAGAACTCCAGATGAAAGCGCAGCATTACCGTGAGATGAGCCTGGATGAAATCGAGAGCAGACTTGAAGAGCTTCAGAGGCATTTGTTTGATTTGCGCTCGCAGGCGGTTACGGAGAAACTGGAAAATTCCAAAGCCGTAATTAACGTCAGGCGTGATATTGCCAGAATTAAAACAGTGTTGCGGGAAATGCAGTAGCAATTGGGAATCGAAGATGCAGGTTCGAAAATTGAAAAGTCTAACCGGTGTGGTGATAAGCAACAGCGGAAATAAAAGTATCAAGGTTGTCGTTGACTTCAAGGTCAGGCATCCGAAATACGGCAAATACATAAAGCGTAGAACAAAACTTGGAGT
>CAZQYB010000210.1:0-3177 GCA_964597535.1 uncultured Pirellulales bacterium
GAACCACAGCCGGAGCCACGGTCGATTGTCACCGATGAAAGCACAGTCCCGCCTCCCATTGAAATAAAATCAACCCCGCAGTCTGATTCGCAACCGCCGCTTTCAAATTCTACACAGACAATCCCGGCAGGCAGGGAAACCAACCCCCCTGAATCCCAATAAAAAAAATTGCTTCCGCGAGAAAGCAGGGGGGGGGTCGAAGACAAGAATGGGGGCCCCTTAAGCAACTATTATTTATACAGTCGCCCAGAGCTTCTTCAACTTTTCTATCAGACCAACCGTTGTGGGTTCTGCAATTGTTCCTTGATAAAGCTCAGAAACTGCGAAGCGTAGGCCTCATTTATAACCCTTCGGTCAACGGCCAATGTCAAGCTCACCATTTTTCGCACCGTTGTTTTGCCATCCTTACAAATTGCCGTCGGGATTATATTGCCAATCGCTAAAATCGTACTGGTGGGCGGCGGCACAATCCCAACAAACGAATCAATGCCGTACACACCAAGATTACTTAGCGCTATTGTCTCTGCCTCCATCTCCTCAAGTGTCAATTTGTTGCTGCGTGCCTTTTCGGTGAGCAGTTTCTCCAGGCGGGCAATTTCAGCCAACGGCTTTTTGTCTGCGTCCTTCACTACCGGCACAATAAGACCCTGAGGTGTGTTGACGGCAAAACCGACATTAACGTTATCAGCTATTTTGATATTATTGCCTTCTAATCTTCCCACCATGAGAGGATATTCTTTGACAGCCAGCGCCAGTGCGCGAATAAAAAAGGAATTGCTTGTGATTTTGACTCCGAAAGATTTGCTGAGCTTTGGCCGCAGGCCCATCAGCTCGGTTACATCCGCTTTTGACTCAATGTAAAAACACGCCTTGCTCTGCTTGGCGATTAACATCCTTTCGCCGATGAGCTTTTGGATTCTGGTCAGTGAAATAGAATTCTTAGGGGAGGACGCTTCTGTCATTTATCAGCCGATATATCAAACAAGGATTTGCAAACAAATGGGCGATACAGGATTCGAACCTGCGACCTCACGGGTGTGATGCTGAGTTGAAAACCTGTTATCAGCCCAAATTTGAACATTTTAAGACCACCTTGGCTATGTGTAACGACGTATTAGTCTTTTTTTCAAGAGTAGCCATATTATTCAGGAGGATGTCAATCGCTCGGGAAGTTCTAAATTTCATAAATTTTGCCATCAAAGGAGCCATTATTGGCTATGGAACAAGTAGAAGCAAAGATTATCACTAATTGTAATTTGGCTTCTTTGAGAAAACAAGCTCAAAGAAGATGAGAAAAACAGCGCCGTTCCGAGAATAAACAAGGCCGGACATATCTTTGTGCGCATTTAATATGAAAATCGACCCACGGAATCGCTCAAAAAAACCGCATTTTTTTAAAGGAAACTTTGAAGCTCCGCCTGTTTTCAATCGATAGTAATAGTGTCCACACCCTATATAGAAGGGTTCATTTTACGAGCTGGATATAGGGACAGTATAATGCAGATTCAGTATGCCGTTTCGACAATGATATTTTGGGGGCGGGAGACGCAGCTCTCTTTCGAGCAGGAATGCCAGTTTTTGAGGTCGCAGGGCTTCGGCGTGGAATTATGGCCCACTATAAAAGACGAAAACGACTGCCGTTACGAGAGGCGTAACTGGCCCAGACTCGCCGCCGCCACTGAGGGTATGCTGGTGGCGATGCGTTCCCGCGATAACGGCCCCACATTAGAGCAATGGAATGAGCAAATCGAGTGTGCCAAACTGCTCGGCGCGAACATCGTGGCCGACCTGCATAGCTTGCGGATTCCCGATAGCACGGACATTGACGGCTGCGATTTCGCCGCAGACGTGATTAGGCTGGCCGAGGACAATGATGTCAAATTGTGCCTCGAAACCGGCAGCCTGGCTGTCCTTAAGCAGGTCGGTAAAAGGTTTGAGTCGATAGGGTATTGCCTTGATACCGGCTATATAAACCTGGACCCGAAATTTACCTTCAAACAATATGTGGATGATTTGGCTGAAAGGGTGGTCCATCTGCATCTGACAGACAATTATAGCCGGATTGACGACCACGAGCCGCCCGGCTTGCGGGGTGGTATATCCCGTAAGAATTGGGAATACCTCTTAGACGCCTTAAGCAGATACGACAATGATGTAGTTGGTTCGTTTGAGATGTGTCCTTGTATGCCGGCTGTGATGTTACGCCAGGCCGGCGAGTTTTTATTTGATGAGTTGAAATGGCCCAATCGGCCCCAAAAAAAGCCCGGCTATGCCGGCGTTAGCTATAATCCTGCATAGCTCAATGACAGACTCGCAGCAGAGCTGCCCCCACCATTGTGAGGCGGATAATATATAGAGAGGCCAAGGGCAAAAGTGCCCTTGGCCTTTCATTATTTTGTCAACTTGGTATTACCTTGCCTGTTTAATGATGATAGATATCGCAAAACAGATGGCGGCAAAGCTTCGGAAATCCACCTAAATAAAAACGCCGAAGGCAGATAACAGACTGTCCCCGCCGTTTTTATTACCTTCCTTTAACGTCACCGTTGCTTGCTGTCGGTCAGCCGCAAAGACCCGGCATCTACCTCGCAGCTATTCGGTGGTTTGGCTGTTAAAAGCCGTATCCGGCCTGTTTAAGCTGCTCTTCCGTTGGCAGAGTGGTGTAGGTCTCGCCTCTTGGGCCGATATAAACAACGCCCTGTTTTCTCAGCCTTACCGGCGTAATGGAACCGTTGCTGTTAGTGATGTTGATAGTAACGGTGTTGAGTTCCTGGCGGATGCTCTCCCTGTCGGCCGCGGCTTTTTTCTTGTCGCCTTCGTTGCCTAACATATAACCTGCACCACCGCCCACGGCTGCTCCAATCAATGTTGATTCCGTATCGCCGCCTGCCAACGCACCGACACCGGCACCAACACCCGTACCAATAAGGGCACCGGTTTGCGCATCGCTCTCACAGCCGACGGAGAATGCCAGGCCAAAACTCACAACAGCAGCCACCAAAATTGTCATCAAACTTTTGCTCATTTTAGCACCTCCAATACCTTTTCTCTTTATATAAAGTATGGAACCAAATTTTCCTTTTGTCAACTTTATTATTTATTCTATTATTGGCTGACTGAAATAGTCAAGACAATAATGCTTTAAGCTTGTAAAAGTGCGTTTAGGCCATTATATTT
>CAZQYB010000211.1:0-3142 GCA_964597535.1 uncultured Pirellulales bacterium
GCCGGCGGAGGAGCTATCCTGATTGCGGCGGGAGCTTTCGGTAAAGGTCTCGGGACAGGGCTCGACACAGCAGATATAGGTTTTATGAGTACTATCATGGGTTCACCGGGCGCCGGTAAGACTCTGGGCTTGTTGCTCGCAGTGGCTGCATTCCCGCCGGCCTGCTTCTCGTCGTTCATAGCAGCCAACAGCTTCAAGACAACCCTGCCAAAGGTGAATCCTTTCGTTTCGGTTGGAGTCGGAACTGCTGTGAGTATTCTGCTTGCAGTGACAGGCTGGGCAGGGGACGTGATAGGTGTCTTCACAATTATCGGGGCGGCCTTTGGGCCGGTCTGTGGTGCGATGATGGTGGATTACTTTTTGGCTGGCAAGAAGTGGGCGGGTCCTCGTGCCGGTTGGAACTTGGCGGGCTGGATCTCCTGGGTTGTTGGCTTTATCGTCGGAATGGCCCCGCTGGTCGGCCTTGCCAACATTCCTGCAGCACCGCTGATGGCCTTTATCGTCGGCGCGGTGCTCTATTATATCCTGGCCAAAGCAGGACTTGAGCCGGAGGTGGTTGAGATGAGTTCGGCCAAAAGTGCATAAAAAATCGATTTGAAATCGTCAAATGGGTAATAGAAGTCGTTCGTTGGGGCAGGGATTCGCCTATTCCTGCCCCTTGTGATACAAGGAGATATTAGGTGGCGCTTTTATTAGGATACGATGTAGGAAGCTCATCGATAAAGGCGACATTGATGGAAGCCGAAACTGGTGCAGTGCTCGTTGCCGCGACTTCACCCGAAAAGGAGCTGGAAATTATCGCGCAAAAGCCGGGCTGGGCCGAGCAGCATCCTGTTATCTGGTGGAACAACGTCAAAGCAGCCACGCAGCAGATTAAGGCTCAAGTCAATTTTGATACTGCCGACGTTGCAGCCATTGGGATTTCTTACCAGATGCATGGCCTGGTTGTTGTTGATAAGAATCGAGAGGTGCTGCGACCCGCGATTATCTGGTGTGACAGCAGGGCGGTACAAACTGGCGAGCAGGCGGCACGCGATATCGGAGAAAAAAAATGCCTCAAGAGGTTGCTGAATCTGCCCGGCAATTTTACCGCCTCGAAATTGAAATGGGTCAAGGAAAACGAGCCGGATGTTTATTCCAAAATCCATAAGATAATGTTGCCCGGCGATTATATCGCAATGAAAATGACAGGACGGATAGCAACAACCCCGTCGGGTTTGTCTGAAGGGATAATGTGGGATTTCGAAAATGATAAAATAGCGGACTTTGTGCTTGATAACTACGGCATCTCTGCCGGCCTCATTGCGGAAACTGTCCCCACATTTTCCATCCAGGGCGAACTGACCGCTTCTGCCGCTGGTGATTTAGGACTCGAGGCCGGAACAAAAGTCACATACAGGGCGGGGGACCAGCCTAATAATGCCTTGTCTCTTGGCGTGTTGCATCCCGGCCAGATTGCTGTCACCGCCGGCACTTCCGGCGTCGTCTACGGAATCAGTGACAAGAAAAATTATGACCGGCAGTCGAGGGTAAATATATTCGTTCACGTTAATCATTCGCCGGCCAGCCCACGCTATGGCGTGCTCTTATGCCTTAACGGAGCAGGAATTTTAAACAGTTGGTTGAAGCACCATTTTGCCGGCGGTAACGGGGACGGCTTAACGTATGACCGGATGAACGAGCTTGCCTCAAAGGCGCCTGTTGGCTCTGACGGCCTGTTTATATTCCCTTATGGCAACGGTGCCGAAAGAACGCTGGAGAATAAAGACATAGGGGCGTCTGTTTACGGATGGAATTTTAACATACATAAAAAGCCGCACTTTCTAAGAGCCGCGCAGGAGGGAATCGTTTTTGCACTAAATTACGGCCTTGCAATAATGCGCGATATGGGAATTGAGCTGACAACTGTCAGGGCGGGGGATGCCAATATGTTTTTGAGCCCGTTGTTTGCAGAAACGTTCGCAACCGTAACGCAAACCACTGTGGAACTATACAACACCGACGGTTCGCAGGGCGCCGCAAGGGGGGGCGGTATTGGAGCAGGCATTTATAAGGGTTCGGATGATGCTTTTGTTGGCTTAAAACCTGTTAAAACCATCCGACCTGATGAAAAATTAACGCAACTCTATTTTGAAGTGTATAATAGATGGGAAGATATTTTGAAACATAAGTTGTAAAGGAGCGTATGAAATGGCGTCTAAAAAATCTCGTGGCGGTATATACAAAAAAAACTGTGCCATAAACAAAGCGTGGTATTCTTTTATGGCATCGGTGGTGCTGATACTCTCTTCGGCCGCATGCGCCAAGTGGGAACCGGCCAAAGGCCCGCTGATGACACGGTGGGCGAAAGATGTTTCGCCGGATAAGGTTCACGCGGAGTATCCCCGTCCTCAGATGGTTCGTGAAAACTGGCTGAATCTTAACGGGTTGTGGGAATATGCCATTCGGCCGAAAGATGAACCGCAGCCAAAGAACTTTGACGGGCAGATTCTTGTGCCGTTTCCTGTTGAGTCAACCCTGTCAGGTGTGATGAAGCGCGTTGGCAAAGAAAACCGGCTGTGGTATCGGCACGCATTTGAAATCCCCGACAAATGGACGGGCCAGCGAGTACTGTTGCATTTCGGCGCGGTGGACTGGGAAACGAAGGTTTGGGTCAACGGCAGACGGCTCGGCAGCGGCTACGGTTGCAGTTGGTACGCTGGACATGCCGGACTCCTTCCTATCTCCCAGACCAGCGTCCACCGAGGCGGATATGATTCCTTCACCTTCGATATCACCGATGCCCTTAACGATACCGGGATACAGCAAATAGTCGTCTCCGTTTGGGACCCCACCGATGCCGGCGGCCAGGCCCGCGGCAAACAGGTCCGTAATCCCCACAAGATTTGGTACACGCCCACAACCGGTATATGGCAGACCGTATGGCTCGAACCTGTACCCCAATCTTATATCCGTTCGATCCAGATACGACCGGATGTAGACAATAATTGCGTGTGGGTAATGGTTGACATAGTGGGCGACCGCAGTAGCCACTATGTGCACGCTCTCACGTGGCCACCGATGAAGGGCAGCAACATACCCGATACGGTAGGTGCCACGGGCGAGCCTGGGAGACCTCTGCGTATCTCCCTGCCGAAGAGTC
>CAZQYB010000212.1:0-3113 GCA_964597535.1 uncultured Pirellulales bacterium
TTGGTAAGTTGAAGTGGAAGCCCGATGAGGAAGAATGAATGAGTTAGGGCGGCCCTCGTAATCGGCGGTTTAATCGTTGCTTTGTCAGACAAAAAGGACAAGAAGCCACAAGACGAGTGAGTAAATCACGACGGCCCAACGGCGGTTGGCTAAACCCTATCCTCTAAACTCTATTTTTCCCTGTCATTCCTGCGAAGGCAGGAATCCACATTTTGAATTTTGCACTATAATTTTGTATTTTTCATCTTTTATCTTGATTTTTGATTTATTTTAGGTTATTTTGTGGCGTGAAAAAACAGCAGGCGAAGCGGGAGTACTTGTGTTGACAGGAATTAAACCTGATGAAATATTTAAACGTGTTCTTCTTTGCTTTAGTAATAGTCCTGGCGTGTGTAAACTGTGAGGACGGGGAGACCAAGCCATCCACAGTCGGAGGTGAAGAAGGTCAAGAGCTTGATTTTAGCTTATGCTATGAGTTTCTGGTCCCGGGAGAAACGTCAAAGGTGGCTTTGTATGTCAATTTTCCACATACAATATCTGGTAGACAGGATGTTCATGAAGTAGAATTCTCACCAGAGCCGTCACGAATTTTCAGTAATAAGGGGAATGACTACGCTGAATTTATCTTTAACAACCCCGAAAAACAATTCAAAGTAGAAGTGAGGATAAAGGCAGAGTTGTTCCGGTATGATCTGGCGTTCGCAGAAATGAAATCACATGGTGATTTCCCGGAAGAACCCAATTTGAGTGAATACCTTAGAGAGGAGCGAATGATAGAAAAGGACCATCCCTTAATACAAGTGGTGGCAGGGAGCATACCAGGTGAGACCAGCATTGACACAATACATAACATATATGATTATGTGATTGATAATACTGAACCTGATGTTTCCAGGCTAAAAGGTGCCGGAGCGCTGGAAGCCGCACTAACTAAGAGGGGAATGTGTATTGACTACTGCGATCTATTTGTTGCTCTGTGCAGGGCGAAAAACATTCCGGCGAGGGTAGTTATGGGGTACAAGACGGAATTTCGAGTTAGCCCAAAGCATTCGTGGGTGGAGGCCTATGTGGAAGGCCTCGGTTGGGTTCCTTTCGACCCAACCTTTGGAGAAAATACAACCCTGTCTGCAAGATGGAAAAGGTTCCGCCATTTGAAACCCATATATATTTATTTTAGTGGAATTCGTAATGATGGGGTTCTCCACAACTGTCACATTTACGTTTACGGGTATAATGGAGAGAGGATTCAATCAGAACATTGTATCGTATTCAGGAAACCTATTCAGAGAGTCTATAATGAAACTCGAGAAAGAAAAGAATCGACAAGGGAGAGGGGAAAATAGAGACAGCCACTTATTTTGATTCCGCAAAGTCCAAACCCGCATACTCACCATGATATATTCGTGAATCGTGGCTTGTGAATCGTGGCTCGTGACTTGTGACTCGTGAAGGAAGGTGGGTCTATAGCGTACAGCGTTTAGCGTATAGCGGTTAGTTGTTGGAGTGGGTCCCCGACTACGGCATGCGGGGATTTGGGAAGTTTAGCTGAGCGAATTGACCGAATAATTCCGCGGCCTTTTTGTCATAGGCCTTTGCGGCTTCTATTTCGGAGGTGAAATGGCCGAGGAATAGTTGCTTTGAGTCTTTTTTTATGTATGCGGCGAATTTTTTGCGGGTTTTGTTGAAGGATACGCCTTTATACCTCGATGATGAGGTTCTTGCGGAGCGGGAGTTGGCATTGTTCTGGCTGATGGTGCAGTTGCGAAGATTTTGTTTTCTGTTGTCGAGGCCATCGTGATTGACGTGGTCACAGACAAGATGGGCGGGGGTATTCATAATCAAGCGATGCATAAAGATTCTTTTTGATTTGGCGGCGACGGTGATGGTTCGGACGGCGTATATTGCTTTTATATTTGTTTTGCAGTGCCATCTGAACTGTGAGAGCCATAAGTAGTCTTCGGGGTCAACTTTTGCGAATTTGCCCTGGGTGAGTGGGATTTTGCAGTAGTCGCCGAAGCGGTCTTTGTAGATTGGCAGGGCGTTTTTCGGCCAGTGGTCTTGCTCGATGGGATTGTCGTCGGCGTAGCGGAATTGGCCGCATATATCGTTTTCTTTAACGCTCGGCCAGCGGGCCTCGCCGGTATTGGTATCGACGGCAGGGGGGTTTTTGGCGCAATGTAGTCCATCGGCAATCCGCCGGGAAAAGTAGCAGTTGCAGCATTTTCTTTTTTGCAGTGTTTGGTGCATCGAGTTGTCCTTTTTGATGAGGCTTTGGTGCGAAAAACGCGGCCCTCCATAATTGGCTGAACTTGCGCATTTGGTTCGAAATTTGTGCTATTTTTGGCGAGGTGGGTGGCGGTAAGTATCTGTTGGTGAAGGAATAAAAATTTTTTTATGAATTGGGATTTTTGTTTGTGACGCGCTGCAGATTTGATTGAAATTCGGCTGAAGGCCAGAGCCTTCGACTTCGCTCAGGACGACTGGGGGATTGGTTTGCTTCGCTCAGGATGACCCCATTAGAGTCGAGCCCTGACTACGACATTCGGGGACAGGCCGTACTCTAAACAATGGGGCAGGCGTGGGGGGACGAGGGGGAACATACCCTCGGCAGCAACAAAGAAATAATAAGGTTATACGGGTTCGACATTGCCGCTGCTTTTGATGCCGAACCCCCAAAAATCGGCAGAAAAATAAAGAATGTTACGGCTGAAGATGCTTCAAATGTACATACTTTGAAGAAGCGAAAAATCTACTTTGCAGACGGTGACTCTACCGGTGTAGTTATCAGCAAGTTTCGATATGGTTGGAGCCGGAACCCTGCAGGGAGGACACCGGTTAGAGAATGAATCCACATTATTCAACTTTCAATACTTCCTTTATTGCTTTTTTCAGTATTTTTTTTGGCAAGGCGCCTGTTGCCATTTGGGGTTTACCATTTAGCGGCACAAAAAGCATGCTGGGGATGCCCTGAATGTTGAAAAAGGCCGTTAATTCCCGCTGAGCCTGTGTGTCCACTCTGTAGATATTGAGCTTACCTTGGTATTCTTGAGCAAGTTCCTGTAAAATAGGTTCTACCATTTTGCACGGCCCACACCAATCCGCATAAAAGTCAA
>CAZQYB010000213.1:0-2370 GCA_964597535.1 uncultured Pirellulales bacterium
TTGCCGTCGAACTGAACCTGGGCCGTAGCCTTGACCGGCAAAGCCCCGAGGGCCACCAGCACGGCGGCGACCAGCGATACGACAGAGACCAACCCGTTCACCCGGCCTTCGTGTCGTGATTGCTGGCTTTTTGAAGAATCAAATTTTTCTAACATTTTTAAAAGAATCCGCTCTTTTTCCATATCGTTTCCATTCACAGCACCAAATATTAAATCAATTGGCCATACGCTATCAAATCACTCCCAAAATTACAAGTATTCTCTGGTGTTTCGTGCGGGGGGAGGACTTCTCGTTCGAATTGGAGGAGTCTTTTTTTGAGTTTTGTGCCGCCTTGTGCGGAGAAGCCGCCGATGCGGCCGTCACTTCGGATTACTCGATGGCAGGGGACAATCAACGGTAATGGGTTTTTCGACATTACCCCGCCGACAGCTCTGGCGGCGTTCGGGTTCCGTACTTTTTTGGCTAATTGGCCATAACTTACTGTTTGGCCAAAGCTTATTTTCCTGCAGGCGGTCAGAACGCGGCGGGCAAATTGGCTGAATCCGTCCAGGACAATGGGGATATTGGGGTCGAAATTGACGTAACTGCCCTCACAATAAGCGGTTATCTGCTTCTGAAGGGTGTTGAAAAGCGTTCTGTTGTATCGGGGGGCCGGCAGGCCTTTCAGGAGCCGGCGCTTGACGTTTTCGGCGTCCGGCAGCGGCAGATGGGTCCGCAAAAGGCCTTTTTCAATACTGGCAAGGCCGAAATAACCCCACTTCGTCTTGAAGATTGCATATTTTATCACTTTTTGCATTTTTTCAGCTATGTTTGGCACTCAAATATTATCTAACCAGCCAAATTGATTGACGCAGGAAGCAAATTCTGTTACTTATAGTAGTTTTAGAAAAAATCGCTGATAAAGGAAGCGAAAAAGCAAAAATCGAAACTGGAAAATCGAAAATCGTTTAACTTTGAGATTTGCATTTTTAGTTTTAAGTTTTTAGTTATCGTGGCTTATGTCTCTTGAAGAGTTGAGAAATCGGATTGACGAACTTGACGAGAAGCTTGTAAAGCTGCTCAACGAGCGTGCGCGCGTTGTCGTGGAGATAGGCAAGCTGAAGAGCAAGACTGGCGGACAGATTTATGCGCCGGACCGTGAGAAAAAGGTCCTGGAAAGGATTGCCAAGGTCAATGAAGGGCCGTTACCGAACAAGTGCCTGGTGGCTATTTGGCGTGAGATGATGAGCGGCTCTTTTGCTCTGGAAAGGCCGCTGCGGATTGGTTACCTGGGTCCCGGCGGCAGCTTTAGCCATACCGCTGCTATGCTCAAATTCGGCCAGAGTGTCGAGTATGAGCCGCTGGCCGATATTAGAAGTATTTTCGACGAGGTCAGTAAGGGCCATTGCGACCTGGGTCTGGTGCCGATAGAGAACACCACTGGCGGCGGCGTTATCGAGACGCTCGATGCCCTGATAGATTCCGATGTGAAGGTCTGCTCTGAGGTTCTGATGACGATTCATCATAATCTTTTGGCGAATTGTTCGTTGGAGCAAATCGAGAAGATTTACTCAAAACCGGAGGTATTCGCGCAGTGCCGCAACTGGCTGAGCGCGACTTTCAAGGAGGCGAAGACTATTGCGGTTGCCTCTACTGCGAAGGCGGCACAGATGGCTGCGGACGAATCGGGGGCTGCCGCGATTGGTTCGAGGGTTGCGGCTGAGGTTTATGGGTTAAGAGTTGTTTGTGAGAATATCGAGGATATTGCTAATAATGTGACACGGTTCTTGGTGATAGGGCAGGAGGATGCGAAGCCGACCGGTGAAGATAAGACCGCGATTCTATATAGCACGGCGCATAAAGCGGGTGCCCTGGCTGATGTGCTCGAAGTTTTCAGGAAGTACGGCATTAATCTGACAAATATAGAATCCAGACCAAGCAAAAAGAGACAGTGGGAATACTACTTCTTTGTGGATTTTGTGGGGCACAGGACGGAAGAACGGGTCCAGAAAGGATTGGAAGAGGCCCGTAAGCATTGTTTGCAGCTTTCTGTATTAGGCAGTTTTCCGAGGGCAACAGAGTTGCTTTGAGTGAGTTTATAGTTCATGGTTCATTGTTCATTGTTTATGAGCTACAAACTCGTAACTATGAACTATTAGCAGGAGAGTTTTTATGAGAAAACCGTTCGTCGCGGGCAATTGGAAGATGAATACCGACAGTCACACGGGCGTGAATCTGGCTGATGGTGTTGCTTCCGGGTCTTTGGATATAGCAGGCCGGAGCGTTGATATAGCGGTAATACCGCCTTTTGTTTATCTTCAGGCGGTGGTTAAGGTGCTTAGCACAGCGCATATTGCCGTTGGCGCTCAGGATATTTACTATGAGCAGAAG
>CAZQYB010000213.1:2380-3090 GCA_964597535.1 uncultured Pirellulales bacterium
GCCATTCGGAGCGTCGGCATGTGATGGGCGAGAGTGACGAGCTGGTAAATAAAAAGGTTACTGCTGCGGTTTGCGGCGGACTTTTGCCGATATTATGTGTGGGTGAGCGACTCGAAGAACGGGAAGCTTCGCAGACAAGCGAGGTGGTGACTCGGCAGATAACGAATGGTCTGGCCGGCTTGAGTCTCGAAAAGGTCTCAGCGGTGACCGTAGCTTATGAGCCGGTCTGGGCTATCGGGACAGGCCTGACAGCAACGCCGCAGCAGGCACAGGAGGTGCACGCTTTGATACGAAAGCTGCTTGGCGGGATGTATGGTGCCGAATTGGCTGAGGAGATTCGTATCCTCTACGGCGGTTCGGTGAAGCCCGGCAACGCGGCGGAGTTGATGCGCCAGCGGGATATAGACGGACTGCTGGTTGGTGGAGCGAGTTTGAAGGCGGACGATTTCGTCGCAATAATCAGGGCGGCGGTCTAATTGATAATTGATAGTAAGGGGAAGCAGAAATGGGAGTTTTCTCGTTGTTGGCAGCAGGTTTTGTTATGAAAATAGCCGCCGTTCTTTTCGTTATTTGCGCGGTATCCCTGGTTTTAATTATTTTGGTTCAGAAGGGCAGAGGCGGCGGCTTGAGTGCGGCATTTGCCGGAGGTATGGCAAGCGGGATTTTGGGTTCCAAAACCGGCGACTTTCTGACCTGGGTTACAATAGTGC
>CAZQYB010000214.1:0-2991 GCA_964597535.1 uncultured Pirellulales bacterium
GGCAGGAGCTTTTATATAATAAGCGTTATTCGGAGAGTTGCCTGTCGAATCCCGATTATGCGGCAGTGGCGGAGGCGTTTGGTGCAGTTGGTATTACCGTGGATAAAAAGACAGACGTTCCGAAGGCGATTAAAGAGATGCTGGGTCAGAAGCGGCCTTGCGTTGTTGATTTCAGAGTCGAACGGGAGGAGAATGTTTGGCCGATGGTTGCTGCGGGCAAAAGCATTAATGAGATGGATGGGCTTGATATATTGGAAAGCATGGCGTAAGAAAGTAAAAAGGCAAAAGCTATGAAGCATATAATAAGTGCGTTGGTTGAGAATAAGCCGGGTGTTCTGGCACATGTTGCGGGGATGTTTGCTGCCAGGGCATTTAATATTGATTCGCTCGCTGTTGGTCGGACGGAGGACCCGGAGTTGAGTCGAATGACGATTGTTGTCGTCGGCGATGACAAGGTTGTTGAGCAGGTTCGAAAACAATTGGCCAAGATAGTTCCGGTTGTTAAGGTGCAGGATTTTGCCGGTCAGCCGTTGGTAGCCCGTGATTTAATGCTTCTATCAGTTTCGGCGCCTCCTGAAAAACGGCCCGAGGTGATTTCATTGATAGAGATGTTTAGGGGAAAGGTTGTGGACATCGGTCCGAAAATGCTGATGGTCGAAGTCAGCGGGCCTGAGGCAAAAATTGAGGCCTTTATCAATGCCTGTAGGCCGTACGGTATAAAGGACATGGCCAGGACGGGAACGATTGCAATGCCGCGACATACAAAAAGCGAAGCGTAATTTGTCGGCCACAGCGGTTATTTCGTGAATCGCGACGCGCGATTGGCATATCTATAAATTTCTTGCCAGACAGGCGACTTTTCATATAATCGTGGGTGTTTGAGACGATAGGATAATAGTCTTCATTTAGAAAATAAGGAGAGACAAAGCTATGGCGTTAAAGATATATTATGAAAAAGATGCGCCGATAGATGCGTTGAAGGGTAAGAAGGTGGCGGTTATTGGCTACGGCAGCCAGGGCCATGCGCACAGTCTGAATTTGCGCGACAGCGGTATAGAAGTGGCGGTGGCTGAGCTGGCGGGGACGGACAACTTTAAGCTCGCGGAGGAACACGGTTTTACGCCGGGGGATATAAAAACAGCTATGGATGGTGCGACGCTGATTATTGTAACGGCGCCGGATGAGGTTCAGGCCAGGGTTTATAAGGAGCAAATCTCGCCGAATTTGGTAGCGGGGCAAACGCTTGGTTTTTGTCACGGTTTCAATATTCATTTTAAGTATATTGTTCCGCCCAAGGATGTTAACGTTGTGATGATTGCGCCGAAGGGGCCCGGGCATCTGGTTCGTAGTGAGTTTGAAAAAGGCGCGGGGGTGCCTAACCTTATAGCGGTCGAGCAAGATGCGACCGGTGATGCGAAACAAATTGCCCTTGCCTGGGCAAGTGGGATTGGCGGCGCCCGAGCAGGTGTTATTGAGACCACATACAAGGAAGAAACAGAAACGGATTTATTCGGCGAGCAGTGTATTCTGTGCGGCGGTCTTACGGCGCTTGTTAAAGCCGGTTTCCAGACGCTGGTGGAGGCGGGATATCAGCCTGAGATTGCCTACTTCGAGTGTTTCCACGAGGTGAAGCTTATAGTTGACCTTATGTATCAAGGCGGGCTGAGCTATATGAGATACAGCATATCCAACACCGCCGAGTACGGGGACTTAACCCGCGGGCCGAGGATTATAACCGAGGAAACAAGGGCGGAAATGAAGAAGATATTGTCGGAGATTACGTCCGGCGAATTCGCTAAAGAATGGGTAAGCGAATATCAAACCGGCCTGAAAAAGTTTAACGAACTGTACGAAAAGGACCGCGACTGTCGGTTAGAGAGAGTTGGGGGAGAATTGCGCAAGATGATGAAATGGATAGATGCGAAAGAGGTGTAGAACGGAGCGTGAAAAATGAGAGAGAAAATCAAGAACCAGAAAGCAAAAAGTAGAATGACGAATGAAAACTTGAAAACAAGAGGAGGAAAATTTTACATTTTGCTTTTTGTATTTCTTTTTGGTCTTTGCAGTTGCAGCGCGGTAGAGTACTTTAAGGCGGAAGGGCCTCCGTCCGATGCGGAGCTTTACGAGAGCTACGCCCAAACGGAACTGAAGACAAGCAGGGCTGGTGAAGTGGCGGCTATGGTTCCGGAGTATGAACTGCTTAGCCAGAGTCAGAGTGTTATTGCTTTGTTTGGGCAGAAGAAAAAGGGCTACAAGAGATGGTTCAATATGGTTGCCTTCGATGAGAATAAGCTGACAGCCAAGAGAAGGTACTTTTTTTTGGCTGATGAAAAGGCGAAGACGTGGCCGTTCAGGTCCAAGCGACGTCTCAGCTTTGAGAGTATGATGGTAGTAGAAAGGGAAGTGCTTGATGCGCCCTATGTGAACCAGAATGCAAAACGAGCCGCCATATTAGAAGAGGTCCTGGCGAATTTCCGCAAGGATATGGATGAAGTCAAGGCGGATAATAAGAAGCTCGCTGTTTCCGGGATGGTGATAAATCAAACGATGGAAACTATTTTGCGGGATTTGGATAAGTCACCAGTGCTGGCATCAAGGTTAAGCAGTGTTGAGGGTATGGATTTTGACCATATCACATTTGGCAAGGGCAAAATTTGGATGGGGGTGGCTGAAGATATCGTCGATGTCAAAGTCAAGATAGATTCGTTCGTGGGTAGATTCGAGGACCCATTTTCTTTAGATAGATAAAAGAAAAAGAGTGGGTCTATAAGCCGAGTTTTGTATCCCGCCACAAGTGACGGGCAGCGGTCATTTATCTTGACCGACCGTTACCAGCCAGCTCTCCCGCACCTATTTCTAACCAGTAGGCGAATCTTTGTTTTGGTGGTTCCAGTCGTAAACCTAAGTTCGTCTCTGAGCAGAAATAGGTGCGGGAAGCGACCTACCCGCTGTTATTGCTCGGGCCAAGCAACAGCTTACTTGGTCTTGCAG
>CAZQYB010000215.1:0-2976 GCA_964597535.1 uncultured Pirellulales bacterium
GCTTGAGGGGCTAGTGGGAAATTTTCCCGTGCTGGTTCGACTCCAGTCCCGGGCAGTTCGCTTCTTGAGGGGATTTGTTCTTTCTATCCGTCGCCGGAATCCTTATCATCGTAGAAACTCTTTATTTAGGCCGGTTTTTTCTTGACCTCGCTAACAATCCGGCTATAATTATTGGGCTTTCTCATTTTAGCCCCTGCCTTCTCCTCTCTCTCCTCCTCCGCAAAGCAGGGGCTCTTTATCAAATCAGCTCAATCTCAAGGATAGAAACTATGAAGCTGCAATCTACCGGTTAGGTTAGAATACGTGGTCGTAATGGAACACCACAATAGCACTTATCACAGGAGGTTCTTATAGACAGGTATATAGGGTTCGGCATCAATAGCAGGAAGACCGTAGGCGGCCAGCCAACAAAAAGTATCCGATAATCCGTAGAGCAGGATTCCACGGGTTATGCCAATGGGTATCTACATACGGCAGCCAAGGTTATACCCAGCACATCGTCCCACGCAACCATAACTCTACCTTTCTATCAGCGTTTCATCGACCTTCATACCGAAGTGTCGGCCGGCCTCTTCGATGTGGCTGAGTACTTTATCGCTGGGCTTTAGGTTAGTAATCGAAATCGCCTCCCCCTTCGGGCTTACCAATCGAATGGTCTCGGCATTTTGCATAACCAGCCCTATCGGCTCGCCCCCGGCGTCCGCCTCGATGAGTATCATAGGCCTTTTTTCGATTTTGTTTCTGCCGAGATATGCGATTTGACTTTTGCCCTGAAAATCGACCAGCAGGACTTCGTCACCGGCTTTCAAATCCGCGAGGTACTTTGTTTTGCCTCCTGCAACCAAAGTATAAGCGTGGACGGCACCGGCGTTGACGCGGAAAGGCCGAGATGCCACGTAAGGATTGTCGATTGATTCGGAATGAACTAAGAAAAATCCTGAGGCGGTGTTGCCAACCAGCATACCTTCGCCGAGGGTCATTTGCGTGCAGGTATCGAGGCAGGCGCGGTCGCCCATACCGAGCTGTTTTGTGCTGGTAATCGTAGCGGTAACGAGGGTTACTTTTTCAGATACGCCGTGAATGATTTCGGCGGTTTTCTTTATTTCGTTTATGTCGGTGGTATTTAGCACAACGCCGTCAACGCCTTTTTCGAGGATTTCGACCATTAGTTTTGCCTGCTTGCTGTTCTCGACCTGCACCATCATATTTTTGCCTCGGCGGGCGAGCAGGTTTTCGATGGGGATAATGGTCCAGTCGAGCATTCGCAAAACAACGATTTTGTCTTCAGGGACGGCAGCGGCTTTATCTTCGTCGGCCTTGCCGGCTATCTCGACGAATTCAACATTGATGCCGGGCTTGATGTCGCCGTTTTTTTCAACAGTTTTGATTTTGCCGAATTCGCGCACGGTTTGGCTTTTGCCGTCCGGCAGAACTACCGCCTCCGCTCCGCTCTCCAATGCGGATATGACAACCTCCTTGTTATAAGGAACTGCGTTAACCCATAGTTTTTTCATTGAACTTTTCCTTACTCGTTGTGCGTGAGAATTCTCAGCCATTCAATATTGCGGTGGTCTCTTCGATGGTGGCGTTATGGTGGACCATTTTGCAAAGTGCCTGCACTATTTTTTCTGGTTTTTTGTGCTGGAAGGCGTTTCGGCCGATGGAGAGACCCGCAGCGCCGGCTTTTAGAGCACCTTCGACCATTTTGAAGATGTCCTCGTCGCTGTCCATTTTTGGTCCGCCTGCAATCACTACCGGCACCGGGCAACCCTGAACTACTTCGGTGAAACTCTTGGTGCTGCCGGTGTAGGGTACTTTGACGATATCTGCACCGAGTTCGGCGCCGACTCTGGCGGCGTGCTTGACGTTTTCGACATCAAATTCATCTTTGATTTTCGGGCCGCGCGTGTACATCATCGCCACGAGCGGCATCTGCCACTGCAGGCATCGCTCGCTAATAAAGCCCAATTGTCCGAGCATTTCCTTGTCGGTTTCGGCGCCGAGATTAATATGCACGGAGACGGCATCGGCACCGAGTTTGATGGCTTCTTCGACGGTGCAGACCAGCTCTTTCGCGTTCGGGTCGGGGCTCATTGATGTTCCGCCTGAAAGGTGGATAATCAGGCCAACGTCTTTACCGGCGCCCCTGTGGCCCGCGCGGACCATCCCTTTGTGCATCAGGATGGCGTTTGCTCCGCCGGCGACGACCTTGCTTACTGTGGTCCGCATATCCGCCAGGCCCTCAATAGGCCCAACCGTAACGCCGTGGTCCATTGGAATAATGACCGTTCTGCGGGAATTGCGGTCGATTATTCTTTCCAGCCGAATCTTTTTTCCTATCATTGCCAAACCTCCAAACGCGATTTTATTTGTAAAATCTAACCGATGCGGCGCAGAAGGCAAGAAAAAAACGCCGGATTCAACACATCAGGATTTGAGGCCAGTCCGGCATAGGAACCTTCGTCTTTTGTGGTTTAATGCTGCTTTTGGACTTGCTTTTGTGGCTATTCGATGCTATATGCTTGAACTATGGAGACGAAATTAGCCGTTCCCATAGCAGTGCCGGATTTGAAGCAGGCCAGGCGGCAAATCAAGGCCGCCGTTGCAGCGGGCGCTGAGATGCTCGAATTACGAACCGACTATCTTGAAAATCTCAGCGTTGATTTGGTTAAGGGTTTAATTGCCGAGGCCAAAAAAGCGACGAGCGGAGAGTTGCCGCTCATCGTAACCTGTCGTGACAAGCGGCAGGGCGGGGCGAGAGAATATCCGCCAAGGCTGCGGACTGATGTGCTCAGCAGTGCCCTGAAAGGCGGCGCCGAATTTATCGATTTCGAATATGAAAATTTCCTCTCGGTGGAAAATCAGGAAAAAATAGAGCTGGCGCTGTCGCAAAGCCCAAAGGCAAGATTAATTTTGTCTGTCCATAACTTCGAGACAAAATTTGACAATATCGGAAAATCATATCGCAAAATCTTA
>CAZQYB010000216.1:0-2905 GCA_964597535.1 uncultured Pirellulales bacterium
ACGGAAAACTACAGATTCAACAGGCATCGTAACATCTCCGGCTGGGATGAGGTCCACGAATTCAAGGTTGAAGTCAGGAATACTCGCGACATCGACGTCAAGGTGGAAATCAAGCGCAACTTCGATACCGATTACTGGAAGCTGGAAAAAGGCACCCACTTCAAGTATTACGAGAAGGTTGATAAGAACACCGTAAAGTTCACTCTGCTGTTGGAGCCCAGAACCAAAGAGCAATTCAACTACGTCCTGCGGACATATCACGGCGTAAGACAGGAAGACTGGGAAGGAAACAGGGATTAGCCCCTGTCCCAGGCTCGACCTTTTGCAAAATTAAGAGTTCGCGGATTTACTGCCTTCGGTGACTGAGCATCCCCATATTTTCAATAACGGCCCTTTACTTCTGCGCCGATTGCTATAAAATTATTACAGCTTGTAGTTGGGAATGTTTTGTTTTGTGAAAGAACGATTTTTAGCAAGGAGGACGTCAAAATGGGAAAAGGTTTGAATCGTATCATTTTAGCCGCTACCTTGTTGTCGATGGCGCTTGTGTTTTGCTCCTGCAAAGCGAAAGGGAAAATGGGAATGGATCTTAAGAAAGAAACATTTGGCAAGCCGCCGCTCGGTCGTGAAGTCGAATTGTACACTCTCACCAATGCCAATGGTCTGAAAGCGAAGATTATCACCTATGGCGGCATCGTGGTCTCGCTGGAGGTGCCTGACCGCAACGGCAATTTCGCAGATATTGTATTAGGCTACGACACTCTCGACGAGTACATAAAAAATAATCCCTATTTTGGTGCAATTGTCGGCCGGTATGGCAATCGTATTGGCAGGGCCAGGTTTACGCTCAACGGCGTCGAGTACAAGTTGGCTGCGAACGATGGCCAGAATCACCTGCACGGAGGTATCAAAGGATTTGATAAGGTCGTTTGGGAAGCTGAGCCGGTGAGGCAAAAGGACGCAGTCGGCGTAAAACTTAGCTACCTCAGCAAAGATGGTGAGGAGAATTACCCCGGCAATCTTTCCTGCACCGTGATTTACACGCTGACAAACAAAGACGAATTAAAAATCAGTTACGAAGCCGAGACGGACAAACCGACGCCCATCAACCTGACGCATCACAGCTACTTTAATCTGGCTGGTCACGCCGCAAGGGACATCCTCGACCACGAGCTTACGCTCAACGCCGACAGGTTCCTCCCCGTGGACAAGGGTCTTATCCCCACAGGTGAGCTACGCAGCGTCAAGAGAACCGTTATGGACTTTACCAAGCCGACGGCAATTGGTGCCGGAATCAGCCAGGATTACAAACAGCTTCGATTTGGCAAAGGTTACGACCACAATTGGGTGCTAAACAGCAGTGACGGCTCACTGGCCCTGGCCGCAAGAGTCTATGAGCCGACCAGTGGGCGTGTGATGGAAGTTTATACCACCGAGCCGGGTATCCAGTTTTATTCGGGCAATTTCCTGGATGGCAGCAATGTCGGAAAAGGCGGCAAAGTTTATAAACATCGCTACGCTTTCTGTCTCGAAACGCAGCACTTCCCGGATTCTCCGAATCAACCGAACTTTCCATCGGTCATCCTCAATCCGGGCCAGAAGTACACGCACGTGACCGTACACAAATTCTACACTAAGTAAGCGAGGTGGTCAGCCAGAGTTGCGTTCGATGTACTCACGGGTTCCGAAACGTTCGACAGCTTTGTGTAGTGCCAGCAGATTTTCTCTCGGTGCGCTGCGCGGCACGACACAGCCGGAGCCGAGAATATATCCGCCGTGCCGCCCGGCCCCTTCGATACAGACGCGGGCTTCCTCGATTAGTTCTTCGGGCGTGGAGTTTATGAACGAAAGCGTGTTCACACCGCCCATCAGGGCTATACGGTCTCCGACTGCCTCTCGTGCCTGGGCACACGTGAAGTCCCCGAGCGGGTCGAGCGGGCCGATACAGTCAAGGCCTGTTGCTACAAGGTCCTCCATAATCGGCATAACATTGCCGCAGATATGGCAGTAAATTCGCACGTTCGGCTCATAGCTGTGTAATTCATCGCACACTGTTTTCATATGTGGGAAAATGAATTCCCGGAAGTGTTGTGGCGATATCACCGACATATTCGCAATGGAATCATTCAGCCGGAGCATTCTCAGTCCCGTGTCAATACTGAATTTTCCTTTCTCAACGGCGTGGGCTACACCCTTGTCCATAATCGCGTGAGTGAGCTTCGGATTTTCCACCAGGTCCAGCATTGCTAAACTCATGTCACGGAACAGCACATGGAAAGCCAGCGTCGCCGACCCGCAATCACCCAATAGAGCCATTTGCTCCCCAACCTGCTCTATTAGCTCACGCTGCAGCTTCCCAAAGCCAATTTCTTCGTAGAATGATTTGTCGGGCACAGTTATGCGTTTCACATCGTCGAGATTGTTCACGAGCGGCTTGTCTGTTTTCCAGAACTGCACCAATGCCGCATGGTACGGCTCTTCGAGGTGAATTAGGCTTGAATCGCTCACACGCGTGGCCAGCCCTCCCTGCATATCGACCGGCCCGATGCGCCGTCCGGCCTCATCGACCTCAACCACTGTGCCGTTTTCCACACGTGTTCGGCGCATTGGCAAATGAAACAGCCGTGCACCGTCCGCCTTAACCGACAGAGCGCCTTCGACCACGACTCGCATTGCTGTTGCGGAATCTTCAACCACCGCACAAAGGTCGGTCTCCGTTAGAGCCGCACCGAGGTCAACCCAAATCTTGGGCAGTGTCGGTACGCGGTCCGGCATCCCACCCGAAAGAGCGGTATAAAAACATTCTTTTGGTGTCATAGCCATTGTGGTCGCTAAGACCCGCGAATTGGATAGTCTTCGGAGTCGGTTCGGGCGGTTCTCATAATTTCTTCGATTTGTGAGACAA
>CAZQYB010000217.1:0-2869 GCA_964597535.1 uncultured Pirellulales bacterium
CTTGATGCCTATTGTTACCGCTATAACCACCACCGCTGCAGCGGCCAGTTTTGTTATTCTGCTTCTCATAATTGCTCTCCAGATATTCGGCTCAATTACAGCCGGTTTTTTCCCTTCGACTTTGCTCAGGGCAAGCTTTTTTGATTCTTCCAACGCGTTGAGGACATCGTCGAGCACAGCTTTGTCCATTTGGGCGTTGGTATCGATATCCACGCTTTTAATCAGCTTCTCTATATTTTCTGATGGCCTCATAATTCGACCTCGCTATCTAAAATTGACCGCAGTTTTTCCAGTCCGTAGCGGTAGCGGCTCTGGACTGTGTTGATTGAAACATTTTGCGACTTAGCAATTGTTCTAAATTTCATCTCACCCTGCAGGTGCAGGATTATTACTTCCCGCTGCTCGTACGAAATCTGGGCAAGGGCATCATTTAGCTGCGTTAGTTGCTCGCCGGCAATAATCCACTGTTCCGGCCTTTTTGACTTTGACACGGCTGGGTCGGCTTCATTTAGGCTGGCGGTCTCCCGCCGCTGTTTTGCACTGTTCCAGTTGCGTGCCCGATTTGCGACGCAGGTCGCCAGGTAGCTTTTCAAGTTGCCGTTAACCCTTAATTTCTCTGGCGATTGTGCGAGCGATACGAAACAGTCGTGCACAATGTCGTCGGCAGCGGCGGTATCGTTCGAAAGGCCGGAGGCAATCTTTAGCAGATTGTTCTTGTACTTCTCGTAGATACGGCTGAGAGCATCACTGCTGCCGCGCTTAAATTTCCATATAAGTAGCTTGTCTTCTACCATCTGGATTCGACACGGTTTATCTTATAACGAATATTCGTCACTTATAATACAATCAAACCGTCTGTTTTAGTCTAAATAAAATCAATTTTTTGGCGGTGGGCTGTTAAGTCGGCCCTTGAATCTGTCGATTTACAAATAATAAAAAATAAAAGATTTTTGGAGCATTTATAATGGACATAAACACTGAGCGAAGGAGAGAACAAAGACTGTGTTATCAATGGCCTGTCTGGTTCGCCGAGGATTTTAACGAAACACTTTCCCAGGGGCAGATGGTTGACATCTCCAGCAGGGGTGCGGCGTTTACCTGCTATGCGGACGATAGTTGTCCTTGTCCCGGCCTTCATATAACCGCTCGTTTCAGCGTTCCTCGTTTGGGCTCAGATGATTGCTTCGATATGGCGAATTTCACTCGCAGCGGACACATCTGCCGGGTCGATGATGTAAACAAGTTCCTGCGCCGTGTGGCGATTCAGTTCGCTGAACCGCTGCCTTTCAGACCCGGCGAACAAGGCGGCAGTGAAGCCGATGTTCAGGAACGGCTTAAATTCGTGACGATATAAACCGCCAACGATTGGCGATTAGAAGCATTTCGCAAAAGTTAAAGATACAGCAGGTATCAATTCTCAATTTCCCGATTCCCGTTCGCAAATTTCTGATTTTCCAAATTTTTAATTTCTAATTCTTCATTTTAATTTTAATATACCGGTATGCTGGAAAAAGGACTTGTCCAGATTTATACCGGAGACGGCAAGGGCAAAACGACCGCTGCGTTTGGTTTGGCTCTTCGCGCGGCCGGCCAGGGCAATAAGGTGCTGATTTATCAATTCCTGAAACCGCCGTCGCTTGATATCGGCGAACGCTTTGCTCTGCAATTAGGCGCCGTCAGAATCAGGGTCGAATCGCTCGATGCGGCCTGGGATATGGCTAAATCGCTTGACGACGAAAAAGCCGTTGCCGAGATGCAGGCTGCAATCAGTGACGTTCTCGAAAGACTCGCTGAAACGGCGGAAAAAAGATTTTACGATTGTGTCATACTCGATGAGATTATATTCTGCCTTTCAAAAGGGCTGGCTAAATTGGAGGACGTCAAAAATATTATCGACAGAAGAGACCGGCGTGTCGAGATTGTCCTGACCGGTCGGGGGGCAACCGATGAGTTGATAGCAATGGCGGATTTGGTGACGGAGATGAAAAATATAAAGCATCCGTTTGATAAAGGTCTGGCCGCAAGGCGAGGCATCGAATTTTAGTCCGAGCAGGAAAGACCGGTGGTGGCCGTTTATACCCTGGATGCAGCTACTGGAAGATTGTGATTTGGTATAGAAGAAAATCTCAAAACCTATTCAAAATGAAAAAGGAGCGAATTTTATGAACAGCGAAAAAGATGATAAATTTTCACGGCGGACCTTTATCCGCAATACTTCTCTAATGGCTGCGGGGACGGTTGTCGGCGCTTTGGCCGGCAAAGGATACCCCTCCAGCAAGAAGACCGGCCCGACTGAGGTTCAGCGGGTCATCAAGAATGGTCGTATCAACCAATCGGTTTGTAGATGGTGTTACAAACGCTTATCATTAGACCAGCTCTGTGCCGCAGCCGCGAAGATGGGCCTCAAATCTGTCGAATTGCTTTCACCCGCCGAACTGCCGATAGTGGGAAAATATGGTTTAGTCTGTGCGATGGTCAACAGCCACGGTATCGAACGTGGCGTGAATAATAAAAAATACCATGCGGAGTGCATAACCAAGCTTCACGAGAGTATCGACGCCGCAGCCAAATACAAATTTCCAAACGTGATTACTTTCTCAGGCAATCGGGCCGGTGTGCCCGATGACGTTGGACTTAAAAATGCAATCACAGCTCTCAAACAAATCGTCGGATATGCCGAGAAGAAAAAAGTTACCATTTGCATCGAAATTCTTAACAGCAAGGTCAATCACAAGGATTATATGTTTGACCATATGGATTGGGGCGTTGAACTGTGTAAAAAAGTCGGCTCAGAGCACTTGAAGATTCTTTACGATATCTATCACGCTCAGATTATGGAGGGCGACGTAATTCGAACGATTCGCAATTA
>CAZQYB010000218.1:0-2864 GCA_964597535.1 uncultured Pirellulales bacterium
CGGAAACCAAAGGAAAATCTCTCGAAGAGATAGAAAAGATGTGGCTTGCGCGTGAAACACGAAAAATGAACTATTGAGAATTAGAGGGTGTCCGAAAACAACCTTTCAAAAAAACAACAGAGAAAACGATTTTCAGTGCATCAAGTACCTTGACGACAGCTTGATCCATCGCATCGACAGAATATCGTGGATGTCCATGAACCAATCATTGGATAAGGGAGACATCAATGTTACCCTGTACGGTGCAAAAATATACATCTGCCCCGAATTGTATTTGCACTATACCAGTTAATTCTTGACTTTGCAACGACTTATGTTACATCTTCGCTATGAATGTGCTCTTGGGGTACTCTTGGCTCTGGTTTCGCTGCTATCTATATTATTCCAGAGTAGAGTACAATTGCTATCCCACACCCCCCGGGTGCGTTGGGTTCTGGTCTGCTGGTTTAGGTTTTGACCAGACTGGATTGTCCAGTTTGTCCAGATTAGCTTTCGTGGCGCACATACGACCGCACTACAACCCAAAGGCCAAATATCACGTAAAATCGCAGAAATCTTAAATCCATAACAATAGTAAAATCAAGGACTTAAGGAATTTACAGAAAATGTAAACATTTTCAATGTCCGATGGTCGTTTTGGAAATATGACACGATAACTCATATTAGTTTGACCATGTTTGCCAACCGGCAGGGTACAAAGTGATGTACCGTTTATCGCCTTCGGCACCACAGTTCGTCAACGCACCTCCGGTATTACTCTGATTTTGATATCCTTATACCATGCCTCCGCCGGCGGGCCGCCGTGTATCTGCAGGCCGATGACACCTGCCTGTTCCACAGACTCATCAAGCTCAGTGTAATCGACCGTTTGATATCCGTTCATCCACAATTGTACTCGGGGCCCGACGCATCGAATAACGTATTCGTTCCAGTCATTGGGCTTTAGCGCCTGACGCAGTCGTTGTGGAACCGGCTTGGCCAGGATTCGGTGGCGCCTTCCCTCGTCATACAGGCAGCCCCAGTAATGCTGTCCCATGTCTGCCTGGTATCCGATCATATCATTGTGGTTTGGAATGCGCCGGCTCCGAATCTGAATACCTGCATTCGCCGTCGCTGGATCACCAACGAGCTTCACCTTTAGGCTCAGCTCAAAATCCCGGTAGACCTTCTCTGTGCAAAGGAATTCATTGCGGGGGACCGCTTGTTCGAGACTCCCGCCTACAATCGCACCGTCCTGGATCCGGAAGTGGTCGAGATTGCCTTCCCATCCGTCGAAGGTCGTGCCGTCGAAGAGGGATACGGTGCGCATCTCAGCCGGTGCGCATCCGCCGAACAGAAGCACCGCAAAAATACATATCGCACCAAACAGAGCAACATCGCTGGACACTCTTTTTTTCATTCTCGGACTCCTGACCATAACAAGAACAATTCAAGACTTTGGATCTGCACTCGTGCACATATATACACACTTCAAGAGCATCGTTACGCGATTTCGTTTTCAATAATTAGCAAATCCATCTTGAAATTGCAAGTTTTTATGTCCCGGCGAGCTAAGACGCGGAGATTTCCGCTTGCAAACAGGCCCTGACTTGTTGTCTTTGCGCGCCTCATTTGATAGCATAGTCCTGTCGAATGGATTTTGATTAGTAACACTGAATGGTATAAAAGTGTTTCTATGAGTGATAAATGGGAAAAGTCAGATTAGCAATATGTGGGAAATCCTATTTGTAGAATATTTGGAGCCCGATGGAATAAGGATAGCAAGAATGGCGAAGAAGATAGACTAAGCAGGAGGTCCTCAATGAAATCAAAGACGAAAAGCCCAAGCGAGCTATCCTGTGGCTGCAACTGCAGTTGCGGAAGCGGAGTAAGCCGCCGCGAGTTTCTCAAAGTTCTCGGCGCCGGCGCAAGCCGGTGCCCATTGGGTACGGCTAGAGACTGCATATTTATGCCGGCACGCACCGCGATTTTGTGTGCTAGTGCTCTGTCAAACGTAAAATGATGGATAAAATAAGGCCTTCTTGCCGATGTAAATATAAAAACATTGAGCAAGGAGGTCATCATGAAAAAAGAGTATCTTGTTGAACTGACAGACGCTGAGCGCAAAACATTGAGGGGACTGATTTCTTCTGGAAAAGGTGCAGCACGCAAGCTGACTCGTGCACGGATATTGCTGAAAGCTGACAGTAGTTTCGGAGCCCCGAATTGGAGCGATGTGAAAATCAGCGAAGCATTAGAGGTCGGAAGGGCAACTGTTGAACGGCTACGTAAACGATTTGCAGAGGAAGGTTTTGAGGTGGCATTGGGACAACGTAGGAGTCAGCGAAACTACCAGCGTAAACTTGATGGAGATGCTGAAGCACATTTGATTGCGTTGGCCTGCAGCAGGACCCCGGAGGGGTACTCACGATGGACATTGCGTCTTTTGGCAGAAAGGATGGTGGCATTAGAGTATATTGACCAAGTTTCGCATGAGACTGTACGTAGCGTGTTAAAAAAAACGAACTTAAGCCTTGGCTAAGCAAACAGTGGTGCATACCTCCTAAGGCAAATGCTGAGTTTGTGTGTAAGATGGAAGATGTGCTGGACGTATATAAACGGCCATATAACCCAAAACGTCCAATGGTATGTTTAGACGAAACGAGTAAACAATTGATAGGTGAAACACGAACTCCTGTGTCAGCCTCTCCTAGCCAACCGACTCGCTATGATTATGAATACAAACGTAACGGTGTAGTGAATTTGTTTATGCTCTTCGAGCCGTTGATTGGCAAACGACACGTGAAAGCTACCGAGAGAAGAACAAAAATAGATTGGGCTTATTGTGTTCGTGAAATGGTTGACCAGATATATCCTGATGCCGA
>CAZQYB010000219.1:0-2863 GCA_964597535.1 uncultured Pirellulales bacterium
CAACCTCATCAACTCGCCAGTAGTACCACTTGAACGTGGTAAGTGGACCGGGGTCATAGCCGGGACTCTGGCTGCCTTTGGACGTGCCGCCGTCGCCGGTATTCACATCGGCCCAACTGGTCCCGAAGTACAGATTGTGCGAATCTGCAATGCACGATGGCGTCCAGCTAAGCTCCGTATCTGTGGGGTTCAGGCCCTTCCAGCTGTCGCCCGGGAAGGGGTCATAAGCTTTACCATCCTCAGTTGTAAATTTCCAGACAAGACCCGGCCAGAAATTCGGGTCCTTCTCGTTGACCTCATCAATCCGCCAATAGTAAGTGGTGCCTAATTCAAGGGTAAGACTGCCGACCTCCGGATAGCTGTTACTGTCCTGGCGGCCGTAATACACGCCGCAAGGTTCCGCAACAGTAGCATCGCTTACATCATTATAATCGGTGCCGAAATACACATCGTGGCCGTTTACATCTCCTGCAGCTTCCCACGGCTTCCAGCTTAGCACTACGCCTTCCGGGCACACATCTGTGGCACCACTTCCCGGGTTCGGTCTGGTGGCGCCTCCAGTGCCGCCTCCCATAAGGAGGAACTGACCCGGTTCGAGGGCCTCGTCGGAAATCCGCACCTCATCAATCCGACCGTCGAAGAACTGGCCGGAATTGCCCGGGGGCTCCTCGTTGTCACGGATAATGCAGCCAATTCCAAGGGCCTGGGGTGAATCACCCGGACGCGTACTGTGCTCGGCGGTACCTTTCTCCTCTCCGTCCACATAAATCTTCATCGGCGCGGTTGCATCATTTTCATTGAACACGGCAGCAACGTGATGCCACGTGTCCACCTGGATGGCACCATCGCCCGCTGCGGCGGCGTTATCATCATCGTTAATAGAGAACTGTAAATCGCCACTTTCTCGCAAATCGATGTAGTATTGCCCCGGGCTGCCTCCATACTTCCGCACGATGACGCTCTGACGAAGGGTACGCGGATAAATGAATGCCTCAATTGTGAACTGGCCCAGCGTGCTCAAGTCTAACGGTGTATCTGCGCCTGTGTCCGGTACTCCAAGACCGACTCCGGGGTCATTGTCTGTTGGGTCGTTTCTAAAATCAGCTGATGTTGCGCCGGCGCTAAACCACGGATTGGCTTCGCCGTAGTTCACGTCGTATATCAGCGCCGGATTATCCGAATCTCTAAACTTGGTCGCAACAGCACTACTGACAATATCAGTGTCGGAAACAAAATCCTCGCTAATCGTTCCATCAAAAGTCCAGTGGAATATGGTAGCGGCCCGGACGGGACCGACCATACCCACCGCCAAAACAAAACTAACCAACAAAATCAATCTTCTGCACATAACATTCCTCCTTTCAAAAATTAAACTATAACTACGTTTTTCGGCTAAACGCCAAAACATCCATTGTTTTCAACAGGCATCCAGACATCCACGTATTTGACGCCTGTCCCTGACAACCTTTGATGGCTCGCCTGTCATCGCACTCAAGTTTAGACAGCAAGCCCGGGTGTGTAAGTGGGTGTATAAGAAAATTCAGAAAAAAACCAGCTCCTCGGCACAAAACTCCCACTTACGAGCCACAAGGGCCTCACCAAAGTCTGTACCTTTTTACTCAATTTTTGCCCATAAACGGCAAAAATTCCACGAGTCTGAGACGTAAAATCCACAGAACCCAACATTCTATTTATACCAAATTAGCTGCCTTCTCGTCAAGAAAATTTTCTTTGACAAGATTATACTTGATTTTTGGCAGGCTCGAAGATTCTCACCGTATTTTTGCCTGCCTGCTTGGCTGTATATAGCGCCTGGTCCGAGCGACTTGTTATATCCTCAGGGCTGCTGTCAGCGTCATATTGCCCCAGCCCAACACTGATAGATATGCCTATTTGCTCTTTTTGCCATGTTATCGGAGAACGTGAGACGACATCAACCATACGCTCAGCAGCGACAGTGGCATCGTTGAGCGAAGTATTCGGCAGGATAATGGCGAACTCGTCACCGCCGTATCGTGCTGCCGTATCAATTTGTCGGATGCATTCCTTTAATTTTCTGCTGATTTGCCTGATGACCTTATCGCCGGCGCGGTGGCCGTAGGCGTCGTTTATCTTCTTTAGATTGTCAATATCGACCATAATCAGAGAGATTTGTCCGCCATATCGACGAGACCTCCACAATTCCTTCTCCAGAATTTCGTAAAATCTCTTGTGGTTCGCAAGACCGGTCAGTCCGTCTGTCATAGCCTGACGCCGTATCTTCTCGAACAGCTTCACGTTGCCGATGGAGGCACCGACCAATTGGCTAAATAACTCTATAAGTGCAATGTCTTCACAGCTAAAGCCCCCGCCTTCTATCTTATCGGCCAGGTTTAGCACGCCAACTACCTGCTCCTGGCAAATGAGTGGAGCAATAACACAATTGTTGGTCTTATAATTTTCAGCAAAGGCACGTTGAGATTTTCTGATTACGGGCTTTTTGTGAGTGTCTATGTCCGCCACCAGGATGAGCCCTTTGCTTCTCACGGCCATAACCATAGGGGACGGCGGATTTTGGTTGAGCGAAACTATCTTATTTATGAAGAACGGATGATTGTATTTCTGCAAGTGCAGGATATTGTTTGTTTCATCAAGTATGTACAGCGAAGCAAACCTTACGCCGACCAGATTTGGAATGTTCTTAATGCAAATATCGGCTATTCGGTCGATATCAAGGCAGTTTATCTGCCGAGCTAACGGCGTTATCTGCTCAAGCAGAGAGATGCCGACGGGGCCATTGCCGGTATCTTCGGAATTTTTATTGCTTCGTCCCATAGTCTCAACGCGTACATCTTTTCTTCGTGCATACAGTTTCGATTTACTG
>CAZQYB010000220.1:0-2859 GCA_964597535.1 uncultured Pirellulales bacterium
CATATAATGCGCCGACTCCCTTTGGTGCGTGGAGCTTGTGGCCTGAGAGACTCAGCAAATCGATATTGCTTTTTGAGAGGTTCAGCGGAATCTTGCCTACGGCCTGGACTGCGTCTGTGTGGAATACGACTCCTTTGCCGGTTACCATCTCGGCGATTTTCTCGATGGGGAATACTACGCCGGTTTCGTTGTTTGCATACATTATCGTCACTAATGCGGTGTCGTCGTCGATTTGGTTTTCGAGTTCGGCCAGGTCAAGTTGTCCCTTTTTATCTACTGCGAGTTCTGCGACTGTATAGCCATGGTTTTCCAATTCTCGGCAGACGGTTAACACTGCGGGGTGCTCGACTCTGGTGGTTATGATTTTTCGCTTGTTTGGCGTGGCCATCAATGTGCCCATAATAGCGGTATTATCACTTTCCGTACCGCTGGCAGTAAAAATGATTTCCGTGGATTCACAGCCGAGGAGGGCGGCGACCCGTTCGCGGGCGTGACGGATTTTAATACCAATCTGCCCGCCGAAGGTGTGCATGCTCGAAGGGTTGCCGTAAAGCTCGCAGAAAAATGGCTTCATCTCTTCGAGCACTTCTTCAGCTACTTTTGTTGTGGCGTTGTTATCAAAATATATGGTTTTCATTGGTTAACCTCTATGACTGTGTGGTAGCTGGGTGGAATCGCCTTGCTCTTCGACAAGGATACTATCGGAGACGAATTCTTTTAGTTTGGCTTCGACGACGTCTTTCAATGTGAATTCGGCCATCATACACTGAGCACACATACCTCTGAAGGCGACAATAACTTTATTGCCCTCGACGTCAATGAGTTCGATGTTGCCGCCGTGAGTGCGGAGGGCAGGTCGTATTTGCTCGTTAATTGTTTGCTGGACGAGTTGTATTTTTTTAATGTTGGTTAGTTTGCCAACTTTGGGATGTGCCAATACGGCTGCGGTTTTTGCCTTGTCGCCCTGTACCTTTTCTATTATTTTTTCGATTTCTCCTTTGCATCCGCCGCATCCGCCTCCCGCCTTACAATAGTTTGTAACCTGCTCGACGGTTGTAAGGTCGTTTTCGGTTATTACTCTCTCGATTTCTTTCTCGGTTACGCCGAAGCAGGTGCAAACGACCTTGCCTTCGAGCTCGTGTTTTTTCCTGCCGCCGGTGCGGTAGTTTTCAATCGCGGCTTCAAGGGCCTCTCTTCCCATAACCGAGCAGTGCATTTTCTGTTCCGGCAGGCCGCCGAGGTAATCGGCGATGTCTTTGTTGGTTACTTTGGCGGCTTCGTCTATTGTTTTTCCTTTTATCATTTCGGTTAGTACCGATGATGTTGCGATTGCACTTGCGCAGCCGAAGGTTTTGAACTTTGCATCTTTGATTCTGCCGTTCTCGTCGAGTTTGAATGTCAGCTTTAGGGCGTCGCCGCAGGCCAATGAGCCGACCTCACCGACGCCGTCGGGGTTTTCGATTTCGCCGACGTTTCGCGGGTTGAAAAAATGCTCTTTGAGTTTTTCCGTATATTCCCACATTGTTCTTACCTCTGACTTGCATTTAATGCCTGTTCGACGTCGGCTATTATATCATCAATGTGTTCGGTTCCAACTGAGACACGAATATAATCATCGGTGACGCCGGCAGCAAGCTGTTCTGCTCCGCTCAATTGCTGGTGTGTCGTACTTGCCGGATGGATTACCAGTGTCTTGCTATCACCAATATTTGCAAGATGGCTGGCTAACTTGACGTTGTTGATGAACTTGATGCCGGCTTTTTTGCCGCCTTTGATTCCGAAGCCGAGAATGGCGCCTTGACCCTTTGGCAGATATTTTTGGGCCAGTTTGTAATCCGGATGTGATTTTAGTCCGGGGTAGTTGACCCAGGTTACGGCGTCCTGCTTTTCGAGCCATTGAGCGAGTTTGAGGGCGTTTTCGGAATGTCTTGCCATACGCAGATGTAATGTCTCAAGCCCCTGCAAAAAGAGGAATGCGTTAAACGGTGACATACACGAGCCCATATCGCGGAGGAATTGTGTCCTGGCTTTTATGATATAGGCCAGCTCGGCAAAGGACTCGACATATTTTACGCCGTGATAGCTTGGGTCCGGCTCGGTAAGGTCAGGGTAGCGGCCGTTTGTCCAGTCGAATTTGCCCGAATCAACAATTGCTCCGCCGATACAGGTACCGTGACCGCCGATAAACTTTGTGCAGCTATGAACGACGATGTCGATGCCGTAGTCAATCGGCCTAAACAGGATGGGTGTAGTAACGGTGTTATCGCAAATGACCGGCATACCGTTCTTGTGGGCGATGTCAGCTATTTTTTCGTATTGCAAAATATCGTTTTTTGGATTGCCGATGCTCTCTATGTAAATCAGTCGTGTGTTATTCTTGATTGCTTTTGCGAAATTGTCCGGCTCTTTTGGGTCAACGAATGTTACTTCGATGCCGAGTTTCGGAAATGTCTGGCTAAAGAGCGTGATTGTTCCACCGTAGAGCGAGTTCGAAGAAACGATGTGACCACCTGCGCAGCAGATATTAAAGATGCTCACATAGATTGCGGACTGGCCTGAGCTTAGCGCCAAGCCGCCTGCGCCGCCTTCGAGCGCAGCCAGGCGTTTCTCCAGCACGTCTGTCGTAGGGTTCATCAAACGGGTGTAGATGTTGCCGAACTCTTTGAGGGCGAATAAATTCGCGGCGTGGTCTGTGTCTTTGAAACAGTAGCTGGTTGTCTGATAAATCGGGACCGCTCGGCTTAATGTGTCTGAATCGACTTGTTGGCCGGCGTGCAGAGCCAGAGTTTCCAAATGGTATTCAAGCGCTTTGTCCATAGTTTATTCCTTGCTTATTAGATAAATTACCTGCTCGGCAAA
>CAZQYB010000221.1:0-2801 GCA_964597535.1 uncultured Pirellulales bacterium
TGTCAGCGGCGGCGAGTTGTATCGCGTTCTAAAGGCAGGCGGCGTGCCGTCAAAAATCGTTTATGCCGGCGTCGGCAAAACCGACACCGAAATCGTCGAGGCGTTAAATGCCGGCATCGGCTATTTCAATATAGAATCAGAAGCCGAATTGGAAAACCTGATTCGGCTGGCAAAACAAGAACGTAAACAAACTAAAGCTGCTTTACGAGTCAACCCCGATGTTGACCCGAAGACCCACATATATACAACGACCGGTACAAGGGAAACGAAATTCGGCGTTGATATTGAGCGGGCGCGAAAAGTTTTTGCCGACTACGGGAAAAACGAAGCGGTAAAACTTTGTGCAATCCACATACATTTGGGCTCAGCAGGACATACTGTCTCGCCTTACGTCGAGGCAATAAAAAAGGTATTAGCTTTGATTGAACAATTGCGCAGAGACGGGTTCAAAATTGAAGTGCTGGATATCGGCGGCGGATACGGTGCTGATTATGTAACCGGTATGGCCCCAACCGCTGCCGACTACGCCGGTGCCATTGTACCATTATTAAAAGGCAAAAACCTGAAGCTCGTTCTTGAACCGGGCGCAACCATCGCAGCCAACGCAGCTATTTTGCTAACACAGGTTTTATATTTGAAAACCAGCGGCGAGTCCCATCCTGTCGGGGACAGGCGGGGCGAGAAAAAATTTGTTATTGTCGATGCGGGAATGAACGACTTGATTCGTCCGCTGTTGTACGATGCATTTCACTTCATTTGGCCTGCGAAAGTGACCGAGAAGTTTGTACCGCACCGGCGGGACAAGAATTTGCAATTAGATGGTACCGAGGTTGTTGATGTGGTTGGGCCGGTCTGCGAAGCGGCTGACTTTTTTGCAAGGGACAGGGCCTTGCCGCCGGTCAAACGAGGCGATTTGCTCTCAATCTTTACTGCTGGGGCCTATGGTTTTAGTATGAGCAGCAATTACAATGCCAGACGCTTACCTGCCGAAGTGCTTGTTGACGACGATAAATTCACCCTTATCCGAAAACGCCAAACCTACGATGACTTAATATCGCTGGAAAAGTAAGGTATTCGCGTTTGGTTGCTGGCGCATAAGAATTAGCATTGCCACTTTTGAAAATTGCGAATTATTCTCGGATTGTGCGTAATCATCAACTTGGCAAGTTCTTCCCCGTTGATTAATCTCAACCCTTTACGTTGTTTGGCCCAATCTCTAGCAGCAGGAGAAAAGGTGGAACTTGTAACAAAAATACCATTGTCAAAGTTACCAACGAAAGATCCGTAAAATTCTCGCACCATACGCTCTGGCACAACATTCTTGTACCTCTTGCATTGAAATGCAGTTTTCTTGTTTTGTTTTGTGCCGACTAGATCTATACCTCGATCACCAGACCGGGGAGTTATAAACATTTCGTAATCGTCAGCTAAAAATAAAGAGCCTACGGCAAATTCGAAGTTTTCGGGTTTGATCCGCTTTAATCCAGATAAAGTCTTCGTTTCTCGTCTCAGTCGCTCCAACTCTTCTTCTCCCCGCTTTGGTTCCAACTCAGCTCTTTGTTTCTCTTCTTGAGCAATTCTCTCATATTCCGATATTTTGTCCGAAGGAGTATAGGTAATTGCTTCTTCCGGACTACCTGGGGGCGTTGTGTAATTATTTGGTTCTTCCGCATTTTCCCAAAATGTTTTGTAAAGACCATAACCTATTAGACATAAATAAAACCAGTTCATCTTTTTATTCGCCTCCCAAAATATAAAGTTCTTTCTCTAAAACACTTCAATTAAATTCCTGGAATCAAAAAAGATTCGAACATACCCCTAAAATCTGTATCTTGCTCGAGTATCCCATTTATCTGTTGGTATTTTGTTGGAACTCCAAGTCCGTACTTTCTAACGCACCAAGTTAAAATGTTGTGCATTTTCACAAGACATACGTCTGCATCGTATTCTCTGCTCCAGCCTTCATGATTTGCCAAGTTTCTTTTTCTGTGTATATACTTCATCGCCTGAAAGACATTCTTTGGACAAACATCCTTTCGCTTCAACGAATCCAAGTAGTCACACAACCTTGCCTCAAATAGAAAATGCATGTTCTCTTTTATGCTCACGTGATGAACAATCAGGTCTTCGAATGCAGCCCCTATTTTTAATATACATCCATGAGCATCTTTCAAAAAATATAGATATTCCTCAGCAAGGTGTAAGTCCTCAACAACCGATGGTGCGAATCCTCTTGCAAAATCAAAATTTCGGTACATGGCTAACTCCTTTCAATTTCTTAACAGTTCTTCCCTCGTCATATATCTGTCAACCCACTGGATCAAAAACGCCGTTTTATTTAAAGAGAAGAAGAGACCTCACCCCTGCCCCTATCCCCTACCCTCCTGCTCTCCTATGGGTAGTCCCCCTATACCTCATGAAACCCTGATTTTACCCTCGGGAGCTTTGGTAGATACTAAAATCGACACCTCTATACACCCCTCTCAACCAGACCAGCAATTTGCATATTTTTTTATTTTTTTTCAAAAAAATACCAGCCCGGAGGATGTTTCATTTGATTTGCAGGCATTTCGCCGTCTTGTCTGGTCCTCTCTTTTACCTCTCCTGTAGAACAAAAAAGTACTCTGCAGAGCCATCTAAAACGTAACCGATGAGATTGTCACGCTCGGCTGCGCCTCGCTCGCAATGACTAAGAAGCGAGATACGCTTCACGAGATACGAAATACGAGATTAGAAGTTTCTTTCGACGAAGCCGGTGTCGATTTTATTTTTGACGAAAAGGTTGTGGGAGAGGATGTCGA
>CAZQYB010000222.1:0-2469 GCA_964597535.1 uncultured Pirellulales bacterium
CAAGAAGACGTGGGGGCTGGCCCCCATTCCTGTCTTCGACAAGAAGACGTGGGGGTGATTGGTGCCGGATTGAGTGGGAAGATTTGGAAGAAAGAGAGAACTTTGGCGAATTGGTTGGTAACCAAGTTTCGGAAAAACTATCGCGGGTTCTGGAAGAAGTACCGCTGGTTTTTAGTCGTATTTATAGTATCGCTGTTCTGCGACGCCGGCAGCACTATGCACTTTATGTTAAGAGAAGGCCCGGATGCGGAGATGCACATCGTAATCCGGTTTCTGGCAAAGATACTCGGGCCCATAGCTGGGCCGTTAGTCGGAGCAATCCTGAAAACGGCGGCGGGTGTAATTGTTGGCGTTTACTGTCGGAGATTTGCCGCTTATATTTTTGTAACTGCTTCGATTATTTCTTTCTGGGCGGCCTGGTATAACTTGTGGGGCTTTAGGATTTATACTCCAAACATTATAAGATGGTTTCCCTGGTAAATTAGGGGCTGTAAGCACCGTAGGCCGCATTTTGCCGGGATTGCGCAGTATTCTCGGGTAAAGTTTGTGGGCATTTGCGTTTTTTCTTATCTATATCCATTCTGCTTCGATGAGATTGGACTGCGGTGCTTGCGTAAGCACAACAGCCCTGTGCCAAGCAGGAGGAAAATGGACGTGGTTGGTTCGGGAGTTGTGATAACAAGCTCGAAGTGATTTAGTGTGCCGGTGTCCGCGTAAAACCTGTCGAGAATCTGCAGTCGCCACAGGCCGGCGGTTTGCTCACCGTCAAATTCAGAAAGTTGGTAGAGCTCAAAAGGTCTGAATCGGCCGGTAAAAGGCGAGTCGGCATCTTCGATTGGCACTTCGGCTTCATCATCGAATATAGTGTTTGTGTAATTCGGGCGCACAGAGAAATCGTTTTTGAAATCATACATATTCAAACATATTCTTGTTGTCCCTGACGGGTTTTGCAGAAAAATCTGCAAATCGAATACGTTGGTGTGTGTCAAACTGATGCCGACATCAAGGTCGTCAATAGTAAAATGGTCGGGAATTTCTATAACTGCATCTGTCATCCAGCCCCGACTGCCGTCCGGGTCGGTGGGGATAGGCAGGTCGAAGTCGGCGATGTAGATATGGACGGAGTTTGCAAAGACAGTACTCCCACATGCCCCCGCCGCGATAATAAGAATTACGGCAATCCATTGTGCCGTGTTGCGAGTGTTCATCCTTGACTCGCCGACAAATTTTAACTATCCCCCGGTAGTTTTCGTTTATACAGTGGAAATTATAACCTTACAGGACGCTGCCGGCGAACAAAAAAATAGTTTTTTCGCGGCGTGAATTGAGTTTTTTCGATGTTTTTTTAGTGAGCCGGCTGGTTCTATTTTACTTCGACAACCGAGTTTAAATCGCCGAACGGGTTCGATTCGGTCATTTCGTTGTAGGGGTCCTGCTGCCATTGGCCGTCCACAACGAGCCGGTAGCGGTATCTGCCGGCGGGCAGTTTGAGCTTGGTCTGCCAGACGCCGCTGCTGCCTACTTTTTGCATCGGGGTTTTTTGCGGCTGCCAGTTATTGAAGTCGCCGGCAATCTGGACACTGCCGGCACGAGGGTACAGCGTCACGAATACTACGGCATCGTTTACCTGGTTGACGCCATAATAGTCGGAAAGCTTAGCTTCGGTATCGACAGGCCCTGGTTTTTCAACGATTTGGGTTTTGGGCTCTCTTGCAGGATAGCGGGTTTCGGTTTCTGGGGCAGGGCTAGTTTTTCTTATGGGTACATTTGCGGTCTTGAGCAGTTCATCGGCGGTGACACTAATGGATTCAAGCTGACTGGCGAGTGAGTTGACAAAATCGTGGCGCTGCTGCTTCACTTGCGAACCTAAGACTTCTTCAGCCAGTGTGCGGAAGTTCAACTGCCCCTTGCTGGTTGGGTCGTATTCGTTAATGGGCTGGCCAAAACTGGCGGCTTCCTTGAGCTTGGTGTTGAAATTAACGATGGCGTTGAACATTTTGTCGGAAAAATGCTTTCGCAGTTCTGCCAGGATTTCCCGCGCCATCTTGGTCCTTATGTCATACATGCTGGCAAGGACTCTGACATTTACGTTCTGGTTGCAGCGTTTGCTCAGGATACTCAGTGTCTCGAGCTGCTTACTCAAGCCGTGCAGTGCGAAATAGCCCGTTTCGACGGGAACGATGACGTCGGTAGCGGCCCTTAACGCATTGAAGGTCAGCAATCCCACCGCCGGTGGACAATCGATTATTGTGTAGTCATATTCTTTCTTCACTTCGGTTAGGACATCTTTCAAACAGCACTCGCGGTCGGCGATGCCGGCCATTTGCTGCTCGAAGGCCGAAAGGTCTATACTGGCAAGTGCCAGCTCTAATCCGTCGCTAATCTGCCTGAGTATTTCTGTTAGTTTTATCGTGTCGTTTCTGCTTCTGCTTCTCAGGACATCATAGATGCTTTGTTCAATCTGTACTT
>CAZQYB010000223.1:0-2467 GCA_964597535.1 uncultured Pirellulales bacterium
CTCGGCGGTTCGCTGCTCAACCCGAATTTCCAATTCATCGCGTGCCTTCTGTAACGCCTCTTCCGCCCGCTTGCGTTCGGTGATGTCCCAGAAAATGCCTAATATTCCAATTACATCACCCTGTTCATCCTTGACAGGTGTTTTGACCGTCCGAACGATCAATTCCTGTCCTTCCTGGATATACTTTTCTTCGATATCTTCCGTTTTTCCAAATTCCACAAGTCTTTTGTCGTCTGCCCTGTATTTTTCGGCCAGTTCTTTAGGGAAGAAATCATAATCTGTTTTTCCAGCAATTTCCCCCGATCTAATCTTAAAATCCTTGGCGAGATTCTCATTGCAGGAGAGGTAAACTGAGTTCCTGTCTTTGAGGAATATCCTTTGAGGAAGATTCTCGAGAAGCGTTCTATACTTATTCTCGCTCTGTCGCAGTGCCCCCTCCGTTTGTTTGCGCTCGGTGATGTCGCGGTCGATGCCCCTGTAACCCAGGAGATTCTCACCTTCGCCGAAAATTGGTACACCGCTCGTCTCCAACACCACAAGTTGTCCATCCTTGTGTAGGTTGGTGTTCTCCAACCCGTCAAAGGGTTTTCGGGATTCAACTATATCGTTGAACAATTCGGCTGCTCGTTTTGCCTCATCGGGTGGCATAAGGTCAAATGGCGTCTTGCCAATAATTTCCTCCGGTTCGTATCCCAACAGGTCCTTGACCTTCGGACTGGTATAGGTGTAGATGCCGTTCCGGTCTATTTCCCACACCCAGTCACTGGAGGTCTCGACCAGAGAACGGAATCTGTGTTCGCTTTCCCTCAGTGCTTCTTCTACCCGTTTGCGCTCGGTGATGTCGATGAACAGACTTGAAATAGCATCTCTACCAGCTATTTTCACCGTTTCGGCACTTATCCAAACAGGGATTTTTCTGCCATCCTTATGTTGTACCTGCCCTTCGTAATCAACCAGATGCTCTTGTTGAATATGGCGACTGAATTTTTCCCGATATTTTTCCTGCTCACCGTCAGGATGAACCAGTGACTGATGCATTCCGATTATCTCGGTCCGTGTACGTCCAATCAGCTTCTCAGCCAGCGAATTGCATTCAATTATCTCTCCTGTTTTTACATCCCCTATGAATATTGCACCGCCTGCATTTTCAAATACGGTTTTGAATTTATTCTCCGATTCCCTTAACCTTTCCTCGGTATGCTTGCGTTCTGTGACGTCGCGTGCGATGCCAATAAGCCCAATAACGTTTCCTTCATCGTCAAACTGTGGGACCTTTATAGCCTGAAACCAGCGTTCCGTTCCGTCTGCGCCGGTCATATACTTAGTAGTTTCTCTGGGCTTGCCTGTCCCAAAAACGAGCTTGTCATCTTCAATATTTTTTCCTGCTTCCTCCTTGTTTGGCATTATTTCAACGTCATTTCTTCCAATAACCTGCTCACGGGACAAACCAAAGGCCTCTGAAGCCTTGTTGTTGGCAATGACATATCGGCTTTTTAAGTCTTTAAAGAAGATGGCATCATGTGCGGATTCGACCATAAAGCGGTATTGTTTGAGTTTCTCTTCAGCTTGTTTGCGTTCTGTGATATCGACGAATGCCGCCATCGTGCAGATGGGCTCACCTGCCTCGCTCTTAACGGGACTCGATGACAACTGAACATTGAATGTCGAACCGTCTTTTCTCTTAGCAGTTAATTCGCCCACCCAGTTACTCCCGTCAACTAATATTCTGCTCACCTCAGTGGCCCTGTCCACATCCGCCCAGAATTGCACAGCAGGTTTCCCAAGGATTTCCTTTTTATCACTATATCCCCAGAGCTTGAGGAATGAACTGTTTACGTCTGTGAGTTTGCCTTTTATACCAGCAAAGGCGATCGCGTTGATGGACGATTCTATAGCAATATTCCTGACCCTTAGGTTCTCTTCGGCCTTCTTTCGTCGGAGAATGTTTACAGACAGGATTACGATTGCCAGGGCCAGCGCCGCAATGATTGCAATCACTGTCCAAATTCGGCTCCTGTACTTGTAATAGAAAGATTCGGGCTGATTTAAAATGACACTTCCCGGTGGCAAATCAGCAGGTGAAATACCGAACTTCTTCATATAAGGGTGCCGGAAAATGTACCTGTTCGGGCTTTTGGTAATAATGGGAATATTGCCTGGACTTTCGCCACCAAGAATTTGCAGGGCCATATCGGCGGCGGTTTTGCCCTGCGCCTCGCCGCTGTTTATATAACCGCCCATCAAATGACCAAGTTGGAGCAAGCTTCCGTCAACAGCGTACACCGGCGCATCGCAGCGCCGGCAAAATGTTCGGAACTTTCCTCTCAACAGACTTAGGTTCGCCTCAGTATCCAGAAAGGTGTTGGTCAGCAGTACTACAGATTCCTCGCGGCGTTGCCGGATTTTCTCAACGACCTGGTCCAGATTAGACTCGGTAAGCAGCAGATTTTCAAACTCGGCCCGTCCC
>CAZQYB010000224.1:0-2459 GCA_964597535.1 uncultured Pirellulales bacterium
GATAAACCTTTGAATGACAGAAGAGATTTAAAAAGGGATTTCATAAAGATACTAAACCTCCAATCGGAGAAAGAAAGGCTTGACGCAATTGCCGAGATTTTGGATTAATTGTGCTTACTCGTTTGAGCTTTTCATTATGAGTTTCTGCGTCAATAATTTTCCAAATCCCTATAGATGGCCAGCGGTGGCAGGGCAAACTGCGCGCGTCGGTCGTACTTAGTATATCGTATGTCGTAGGAGGAAAGCTGTGGGCGGTGGTAGGGCACCAGGGGACGGACCCGCCTGAGGCGGGCAAGCCCGCCAAACGGATGGCGGGCGAGCGGTGGATTTATCCGCCATAGGCGGATAAATGTTGTATAGGACTGCCACAGGTACTTGTGCCTGAGGGACGAGTGCCATAGGTATCGTGTTGTGTAGCTCCCCGTAAGGGATCCCTAGGACGGCCACAGGTATTATTATGTTATCCATCAAAATGAAGCCTAAAGATTTCATAAAAACGCTTCAGCGCAAGGTTGCCTTCACGGCGGTCGGCCCGTCAGCATTGCGTGGGCAGGGAAAAGGAGTCTTGCGGACATCACAGGATTTCCTTGCTCAGATATCTCTTACGCGAGTACCGAAATCAAGTGCAAAAAGATATCAGCTCTGGCTGGATCGTCAAACCGAATTGCTTCTTAACATTCTCCCAATCAAGAACAGGCCTTGGGGTGCTGCACGAAAGGCTATTAACCTGTTTCTGCGAGATGCCCTGTATAACAAGTATCTCAGTAAACAATTCAAGCTTCAATCAATTGAAACCTGGCTTGAGGTACCTTTGGACAGTGCGGTGGCAAAGGGCCTGAAGTTACACAGTAATCGAGGCGAACTCCCTCGATGGCCTGGACTCAAGAACTTAAAACCGAATATCAGTGAAGGCTTTCAGGTTTTCGCATCAAAACAAGCAATTTTGAAAGGAATCGCCAGAGTACACTTGGACATGTATCTTTGGTTGGATAACAGATGAAAGACCAACAAGTCAATCCAGCGGACCCGCCGGAGCGGCGTAGCTGAGCGCTTAATATGGAAAATGTCAGGTGAATAATGAAGGGAGACTTTTAATATGGAATACAATGAGATCCTGGATTTTTTTGCACCGTGTGGGCTAAGTTGTCGTAAGTGTTTCGCCTATACCAAAGGAGATATAGCTTTTCATAGTAAGAAACTGCAAGATTTACTGGGGAATTTTGATGTTTATGCCGAGCGCTTTTCAGCCTTCACGCCAGAATTTAAGGACTACCCGCCATTTAAAAAGATGCTCTCATATTTTGCTGCCCCAGACTGTATTGGTTGTCGGCAAGGTACATGCAAATATCCTAATTGTGGTGTAGCTGATTGCTATAAGGAGAAGGGCGTAGACTTTTGTTTTCAATGTGACGATTTTCCTTGTAATAAAACAAATTTTGACCCTCACCTGGAAAAACGATGGCTCCAAATGAACATGCGCATGAAGGATATTGGTGTTGAAGCATATTATGAAGAAACCAAAGACATGTGCCGATATCTTTAGGATGAATGTGAAGCTTTGAGTTGTAGGCTTCTATATAAGCTAAACTAAGATTGGTATTATAGAGGCAGAAAGAGTTTGAGGAGCGCATAAGTGAGCACGCCTATGCATGCCGCCAGGGCTGCAATCATTAGCCCTTGTTTGAGCTTTTTGCGGTCAGCCTTTTTGCGGTGAAGAAAGACCAAGACGGACAGCCCGATGGCAGAGATGCAGATCATCACCAGTGCGTTTCCAGTGGCTGTTGCGATAAGAAGTAGAATGGCGGCTGCTACTGCAATTAAATCATCTCTGCGATTGTTCGTGTCCATTTCTGTTCTCCGTTTCCTGCCCAACAATGATTATACCGTCTGCATAAAACGCGAAACAATATTCGTCGCTCGTATCTCGTGAAGCGTATCTCGGTAAAAAATCAAAAATCGAAATTCGCAACTTGTTCGCCGTATTTTCGTCCCTTCCGGCTTATAATACCCACATCCGGGATTGAGTGCAAAGGGAAAAAAGACCCTTCGACTCCGCGTTGCTCCGCTCAGGGTGACAGACATCCGCCATTCGGCTTCAGGTATCCGGTACTTTTTTGGAAGGTGAACATCCCCAAGCTGCGTTTGAGGTTGGCACCCGTCGGAGAATCAACAGAGCAGCATGGGCAACAAGCTGGCACCCATCCGGAAAGGTTGAATTTTTAGATGGATTTGATATTCTATGGGAAAAGAGGCTCAGTCCTGATACACTGGGATAGCTGAGCAAGAATATAAAAAGTTATATGAAAATGTCGGATTATGAAAAGACGAGAATTCTTGAAATTTTCAGCAGGTTCTGCGGCAGGCATGCTGCTCAACAGCTGTTCGGCACCTTTGGTCAACTCAGCCGGTTCAAACCGCAAACCGAATACTATCTTCATCATGGCCGATGACCTTGGCTA
>CAZQYB010000225.1:0-2410 GCA_964597535.1 uncultured Pirellulales bacterium
GGTCAACCTCGACGAGTATATCCACGTCGCTGTCTTGACGCTGGTCTCCTCTTGCATACGACCCGAATAGAGCCAATTTACTGACCTTAAACTGTTTCTGCAATTGTGGCTTGTCTTTAGTGAGGATTTTAATGATTTCTTCTTTTGTTATCATATTATTTGTATTCCCGGAATTCGCCTGTCATTATATATTCTGCGCCGCGGATAGCCAACGCTTTTAGTTTTGAATTTTTAGTTTATTTGCTATCTTTACCACATCCACCATTTCAGCTACATCGTGCACACGGACAATTGAAACTCCTGTTATAGCGCATAAGGCAACAGTTGCGGCGGTGCCGAATATCCTCTCATCGGGTTTTTCCTTGCCGGTCAGCTTGCCGATAAAGCTCTTGCGACTTGTGCCGACAAGCACACGATAGACGGTTTCAACAAACTTGCGGATATTCTTCAAAAGCAAAAGATTGTGCTCCAACGTCTTACCGAAGCCGATGCCGGGGTCTATGAAAATCCTCTCCCTGGGTATGCCAAACCGCTCAGCCCGTTTCGCCCGCTCTAATAGAAATTGAAGAACCTCAGACACTACATCGTCATACTTGGGTTCGGCCTGCATTGTCGCAGGTGTACCCTGCATATGCATCAGAACAACCGGCACCTGCTGCTCGGCTGCCAATTTCGCCAGCCGCTCATCGCTCAAAGCCGTTATATCGTTTATTATTGAGGCCCCTGCCTCCAAAGCAGCTTGGGCAACCTCCAATCTGTGAGTATCGATACTAATCGGCACAGCTACTTTTTTTGCAAGCGCTTTTATAACCGGAACCGCCCTTTTTATCTGCTCATCGACCGAGACAGGTCTTGCGCCCGGCCGAGTCGATTCAGGCCCAACGTCTATCATCGCAGCACCATCCGCAGCCATCTTTACGCCGTGCGCAATGGCTTTATCCGTATCGAAAAACTGGCCGCCGTCACTGAACGAATCCGGCGTAACATTCAAAACACCCATCACGATACAGCCCGCTGAAAAATCCAGCCGTCCTCTCGGCCACTCAACTACATTCTTACCACTAACCTTGGCCATCTTCCACCTTAAACCCAATACCTGCCAACTTCTCGGCAAGCCCCTTGCAGGTACTCTGCAATACTACCTGCGTATTTTGAAATTCCCTCCGCACGGGGTAATTCTTTCGCAAATCATCAAAAAACTTACCTTGCTGTTCCTCCGGCACCATTGCAATTTCTCTTGTGTTGAAATCGTCCCTGTTTATGCAATATACCTGCTGTACCGTTCGGTGCAAAATCTCCTGCTCGCTTCCGCTCCTGGCGTTAACTTCAATCTGTTTTACCTCCGGCTCAGGCAAAAAATCCTCAATATGATACTTTGCGCTAAGTCCGAAATACTTGCAGGCCGCCTCGTAAACCATAATCGTACCAGCGACTTTGCCGTCCAGCGAATAACCTGCGATGTGCGGCGTGGACAAATCAACGATACGCAGAAGTTCGACATCGATATTCGGCTCGTTTTCCCAGACATCGAGCACAGCAGCTCTCAACTTGCCCGACTTAATAGCTGTTTTCAAAGCGTCTGTTTCGACCACCCCGCCGCGCGAAGTATTAAGAAATACGCAGCCCTTCTTTAGTAGGTTGAAGAATTTTTCATCAGCCAAATGGAAAGTTCTGTTAATCCTTTCAAAAGTCAACGGTGTATGGAGCGTTATAAAATCGCAACCGAAAAGTTCTTCTATCGGCAGATATTTCGTGTCTCCGGTTTGCCTCTGCAGCGGCGGGTCATTAAGGTAAACCTTCATACCAAGAGCCGAAGCTTTTTTAGCCACCCTGCCGCCGACATTGCCAACACCTATAATACCTATTGATTTATCCTGCAGGTCATAGTTTTTCTTTTGCGCTACGCTGAGCAAAGCCGCAATAACATACTCAGCCGCTGAGTTGGCGTTCGAACCCGGTGCAGAAGCAAAACCAATATCGTTTTTCGCAAGATATTCGGTGTCTATATGGTCGAAGCCGATGGTGGCGGTGGCAACAAAACGAACCTTACTGCCGGCCAACAATTCTGAACCTACCCTCGTAACACTCCTAACCAATAGAACGTCCGCCTCGCGTACAAGACTTGCCGTCATCTCCCGGCCGGGAATAACTTCAACATCGCCAATGGAAGAGAAGCACTCAACCACAAACGGAATGTTTCTATCAGCGATTATCCTCACAAGCGTTTACCTCCGAGCTGCTATTATTGAACCCAAAATTAACGAATTTCGCCTATTTTAGCCGAATTTTCGCCGATTGCATACCCTTTTCTGCTTCCGGTGGACTTTCTAAGTTCTCCAGAAATCCCGTCGGGCTAAAATTTTTTCATTTTTTTCAAAATTTTACTGGATTTATTATGAGCATATGCCCA
>CAZQYB010000226.1:0-2409 GCA_964597535.1 uncultured Pirellulales bacterium
ATATATGGAGCGTTAATCCACTTGCAAACTGTTCAGCTTGAAACCGGTGGGTGGGAGAACTACTACGTTGGTTCCAGTGAGAACAACCAGATTACTGGTGAAGCTTTGTGGGGTATTGCGGCAGCCGTTTCTATGTTGGGTGACTTCGACAGAGACCTCGATGTGGACTTAATAGACTTTGCGATATTCGCCTCATCTTGGTTAACCGAGCCTGGAGACGCTAAGTGGAATCCTCTCTATGACATTTCAGACCTGCATGATGGTATTATTGATAAGTCGGACCTGGCCGTGCTTACCGAACATTGGTTGGAAGGTACTACCCCTTAAGTTTAGCAGAATTCACTAATCACTCAGGAAACTTATTGGAATAGAGAACGGCTTTCATATATGTGGTCTAATCCGGTAGGAGCCAATGTCTGGGCAACCTCAAAGCATTAGAAAGCATCTTTTATTGTTATCTTTTTGCCTGCTCCCGAAAGAATGAAGTCTTTTCCATAGGTCTTTTCAAAATGTTTCCTGGCAAGGTCACCTGAACAATGACAGGGAGCTACTTTCTTGACCTTTTGTTCTGTTGTTCTGTAAATGGCCTCACTTGTATCGAACCATTGTGGACAAATCCAGCCATCAGGGTACGCAACGAAGGGACTGTCGATTTAGTTGACGGCTATCGAAAAGAACCACACGGTAGGACTATAGAACCTTACTGAACAGAGAGCATTCCGCTGGAAAAAGGATTGCAAGTAGCTAACAAGTTATCCCATTCAGGTTATAATGGCATTCCATTTCAAAGCATTATTACCATTGCGGCTTAACATCGACAAGACCAGCACGACATCAGGATTATGATAATGACTATTGAGCAGGTCAAGAAGTTTCTTGCTGGGGAGTCGGCAATCGCTAAAATGGTGCGGTGACGTTACGAGGGAGACGCTAATCGGTTTGTTTTTCAAGTGTTTTTAATTTTAGGTGTAAAGGGCGGAATAAAACTGCGGCACTTCCAGGTAATTTCTGCGAGAATGGCACTTTTCTCGCTGCTGCGTAGGCAGCGAAAGAGAAGGACATTTTCAGCGAAAAGGAAAGGAAGTGTACACAGAGATAGAACAGTGGATTCAGATCAGGCAGAGAGTATTACGAGAAAGCGTAAGTAAACGGCAGATTCTGCGGGAAACCGGGATGCATTGGACAACGCTGGAGCGGATCCTCGAACATCCGACTGCGCCGGGCTATTGCCGAACTAAACCACGAGCCGGCAAGATTGATATCCCTTAACGAGGCCGAGGGGACTCGAACCCCTAACCTTCGGATCGACAGTCCGATGCTCTAACCAATTGAGCTACGGCCCCGTGCACTTCTATATCTTTTGATATTAGCAAGCTCGAACTCACATTGTCAAGTCCTTTAGTCATGAAAAGGCTTAAAAATCTGTAAAAGTGCCAGTTTATGTCAGTTGCCCTGGTGTTCGAGCCAAGATACTGTTCAACAACTTGTTCGCAGAAAGAATCTCTTGCAGCGTGATAAGCCGGGTAATGTACTTTCTCGTCTTTATGTGAGAGCGTCCGTCAAACTGCTGAACCACTTGTATAGGCAACTTCTCGGCCCAGGTGGTGACAGCAGAACTATGAAAGTCGTGTTTAGCACGCTCACTTCGCAGCGGACGTTATGACGAGACAAAAGTGCGGCACCCGCAGATATTCACAGGGCCAAAATACCCGACCCGCCAATGCGGTGCTCTCGGTCACTTAATGATTTCTTCGATTGCTCTCGCCACCACGTAATCCGGTAGTCTGCCCAGGTCGGGTTTCGCCTTATAAGTGGATATAATGCTCTTATCCGGAAACGCTCCGACCTTCTTAATTAGCCCATCTGCCAGTTCCCGTGCTTTTTCATCCGCCATTCCCACCTCTGCCTTGCTATATACCGCCTCCATTAAATCCTTAAATTCTTCCCGGCTGTCGTACCAGTCAAGCTGCAACTCTAATTCAATCGCTTCCCTCGTCCTCATACGCTCGAAGGTATATTGAACCCCGATCGGATTGTAAGTTTCTATCCGTTCATCTACAAAAGCCAGGCACGCATCTCGGTACGCCGTATATTTGTCCTTGTCAAAGTCCCCGCCCCATCGTCTTGCAACCTCCGCCCGTAACAGCTCTTCTACCTTAGTTCCCAAAAGGTCCTTGTTGGTCTCCAGCCGCTCATATAGAGCTTCATAGTATGTATTAAGAAGTAACTTCGTTTCATTCATCTGGTTTTCAGTTGGTTTTCTGCCTTCGCCAAAGGGCTTTTTACCACAATCCCGGACATATTCTAAGCTATGATACCAAGCCGTTGCTGCTCAAATTCGGTAACTTCTTTCGTATAAGGCAGATAGGTTCACGCAGGCGGCAGGTCATCTTTGTTTTGTTCTTTGTA
>CAZQYB010000227.1:0-2407 GCA_964597535.1 uncultured Pirellulales bacterium
CTTTGCTCCCATACCGGCCAGCGCCTTGGCCATCGTGCCCCAGAGAACCCCACCCCCGCCGGTAATCACAATCACTTTACCGCTCAGGTCAAATAAATCTTTCATCCCATTCAGTCCTTTAATCTATAAAGATTGGTTTTATGTGCCGTTCGTAAATATTTTCCGTTACGTTCTCTGCAATTGTTTTCTCATATTTCTCCAGTGCGTTCAGAAACTCATCGCCCATCTCGGCAGCGATTTTATACGCCACGTGCAGCAACTGCCGCAGATTCGAGTCATACTTATCACACGATTGGTTGTGGCGCAGCGCATCGGCAAAATCTTCACCGCTCCACTGCGCGACAGCTTCCGGTGACGGCAGCTTGTCCTTGTCGATATCGATGACTGTAGCGTAGGGTACGCAGAGTTCGTCGAATCGCGACAGCGCGTTGGCATAGGCCTTTTTTGCAATTGACAGACCCTCCCCGCCCGCCATAGCCAAACCGATAAGCTCTTCCAGCCACGTCGTACCCGCGGTCTTGATATGTAGCCCTGCGTCAAATTTCTTTAGTGCATTGTTCATTGACTTGTAAATCGAAAATTTGTCACTGCCTGAGTGCACGCTCAATTTCAGGCTCTCAGGCAGTCCGAACTTCTTAATCGCAAAAGCAATCACAGCCAGGTCTTCTTCAAACTCTTTTGCGAACCGGCCGACATCGCCGACATAGTCAACGCCCTTATTAAAACGTCCGGTAAATTTCGGAGCTGTCGTCTGCGCCGGAATACCCTCATCGGCAATAGCTGCGAGGATAAAGAACATCTCAACCGGCGTCTACGGCTGGTCGGTCTCATCCATCGAAACTTCCGTAATAAAACTGTCACTGCCTTTAGCTGCTTCTATATGACGATAGATTTTGCCCGCCTCTTTGACTGCCAACAGGAACTTTTGTGCAATTGTCTCGATTTGTCCTTCGCTGATTTCGAAAGTCTCATCGATTCCGGGTATCGCCAGGGAGCCGACATACTTTTTGTATTTGTTGACGAAAGAGCCAACGTCGCTTTCATCTGCGGCCTGACCGATAAAATCAGCCACGTCGAGCGTAAAGAAATCGCTTGAATCGATAAACAAATCGACGTTCTTCAACCCGATATGGTCTGCGTCCACATGATACGAGTTGTTCCACCCCAGCGTCTTGACTGCCTTGTCGGCTTCGATACGCACATCACCGGGCAGCGTCCCAATAATTGTGTGTTCACGGTGCGACTTATTCCAGACGGGGCTGATGTTAATACCCTGCTTCTTTGCATTGATTATGGCCTGGAGTTGGGCTTTACCCTGATGCCCGAATCTGTCGCCGAGTCCGAATGAATACTTTTCTAAAATCATACTTTTACACCTTTCCTTGTTGTCTGATTGTTTACATATATTTTGCCAGCTTTTTTTCCAATGGTTTGCGCTCGAATCTCATAAACACCGGCAGCCCGTCCTTATCAACCGTAATCGGAGCTTCGCCCTGCACTAAAGGCCGAACGTAATCTCGCATCGCGTCCGTGATGTGATTACCCTTACTATTTATGTACTCAGCCGGAACTTTCTTTTCGCCGTTGGCGACGTCCTTCAACTCCGCGAGCCCTGTTGTGCATTTGTACTCCGCCCCTTTTTCGCGAACCAGTGTTACCATTTTGCCGTTCTCACCTTCCATCGCGTACTTTACCGCCATCTGCCCGCACATATACGCCTCATTAATGTCGGTCCGCGACGCAAAGTGCATTGCGCTTCGCTGATTTGTCCCTAACTTATTGCAACGTGCCTTTATGCCGACCTCTTTTTCAATAACGGCTTTGAGCATATCCGCCACCCCGCCAAGCTGAATATGGCCGAAGCTGTCCTTGCTGAACGCTCCTGCATCGGCTGTTACATAGTTGCCGTCTTTGTCTTTAAGACCTTCGCCGGCGACGATAAACACTCTGCCCAATTTCTTGAGCACTTCCTTGACATCACTGACGAGTTTGTCGAATGAAAAGGCCGCTTCCGGCATATATACAAGATGCGGTGCATCTTCCGGACACCTCGCGGCAAGGCCCGTCGCCGCTGCTATCCAGCCGGCGTTTCTCCCCATCACCTCCAGAATTGTGCAGGTATCTGTTGTATAAAGTGCTTCGGTATCTCGACCCGCCTCCATCGCACAGGTCGCCACGTATTTCGCCACACTCGGATAGCCCGGACAATGGTCTGTAAATGCAAGGTCGTTATCGACCGTCTTCGGAACACCCATACAAACCAGCTCATAGCCGACATCTGCCGCCAGCTTATTGACCTTGTCCGCCGTGTCCATCGAGTCATTACCGCCGGCGTAGAAAAAGTAACGGATATTATGTGCCTTGAAGACATCGAGTATTCTTTCGAAATCCGCCTTGGAATCTTCAA
>CAZQYB010000228.1:0-2335 GCA_964597535.1 uncultured Pirellulales bacterium
ATCAATTCTTCCAGTTCTTTGGCCAGCCATTCCGCCCGCTCTTTTGCGTCCGGCAAATCATCCACAATTATCGCCGCTCCCGCATCAACCAGTTTGCCGGCATTTAAGTACTGGTGCCTGTCCCTGTGATACGGGTAAGGCATACAAATACTCGGCACGCCGGCCGCAGCGTATTCAGCCACACTGACCGCTCCGCTTCTGCCGAGCGCCAAATCCGCAGCCGAGAGCAAGTTTGCCATATCATCGTAGTAGCTCAGAACCTTATGACCAATCTTCGCGTCGGCGTACTTTCGCTCAACTTCTTTGTAATTATCCGCCCCCGCTAAATGTACTATCTGCCAGTTGTCGGCAAAAGTGCTCAATTTGTCCAGCAGCGAACATACTGCTTCGTTGATATTCGCTGACCCGCTCGATGCACCGGTTATAAGCAAAATCTTTTTGCTTTTATCAAGACCTAATTTACTCCTGGCATTGTCCGGCTGCGGATTTTCAAACCTGCTTCGCAGGGGACAGCCGACAGCGTTTACTTTCGCTGCCCTTTTGCCAAAGTATTGCTTGGTGTCCTCGAACTGAACGAAAATCTTATCTGCCCAATGAGCTATTATTTTATTTGCCCGTCCGGGGACAATATCTACATTTAAGAGCGCGATAGGCACTTTCAGTTTATGAGCTGCCCAGCAGACCGGCGCAGCAACAAATCCGCCGATGCCAATCACCATTGCATTCCCCGTTTCGTTAAGCGCCTGTTTTGAAATTCGACAGCTTCTCAAAAACGATGTGCAAAAACTGATTAACCTGTTTGGCTTAATAGAAAAACCTTTTGCAGGAAGCTGAGTATATTTGAAATCAGTCTTAGCGAGGATTTGCGAATCAATGCTGCGTGTGCTGCAGAAAAAATGTATTTTAGCTTCAGGTTCGAGTTCGATTATTCTTTCTGCGACCGCGATGGCGGGATATATATGTCCCCCTGTTCCACCGCCGGCAAAGAAAAAGTCTTTGCCATTCATTACTCTTTCTCCTCTCGTGGCGCTTTGGCCGATTGTTTGGCGATATTTAACAAAACACCAGCCGCACCGGCTGAGAGCAGCATACTTGTTCCGCCGGCACTTACAAACGGCAAAGGTATGCCCTTTGTCGGCAGCACAACTGTAGCTACTCCGATGTTAAGTGCGGCCTGAACACCGATTGTCAAAACTACCCCACCGGCTAACAATTGTCCGAACCGGTCCTGGCAGCGGGCCACAACCAAAACTCCCAGCCAGACAAAGACAATAAACAATCCAATCACCGCTGCGGTCCCGGCGAAGCCGAGTTCTTCGCCGATGATAGCGAAAATAAAATCTGTCGTATCTTCGGGCAAATGGCCATATTTGCAGATTCCTCTGCCCAGTCCTTTGCCCCACAGGCCGCCGGAACCAAGGGCTATCAGCGATTGGTTCGCCTGATAGGCAGCAGAATCCGCCCATTTTTCAGGGTTCAAAAACGCGGCGAGCCGCTGTATCCGACCAGGTGAGCGAATTAATGCTGCAAAAAAGGCAATTCCTGCAAATGGCAGGGGCGTCAAAATGTGCCACCATTTTACGCCGGCGGTTATTAATATTAGAAAAGCCAAAAGTGATATAAGCGCTGCTGTACCAAAATCTTCGATGATTACTAATCCTGCTACTACCGCGACGACCAGGCAGGCGGGAACGAACCTTTTCCAGTATAACTTGATGCTGTCACAGAACTTATCGCAAAATGCAGCCAGGAAGAAAACGAGCGACCACTTTGCCAGCTCAGACGGCTGAAAGCTTATCGAGATAGAACCGGCAGGAATTCTTAGCCAGCGGCGGGCGCGGTTTATCTCGGTGCTGAAATACGGGAACAAAACGAGTATAAGTAACACTATACTAAGGACTAATAAATAGCTGGTTGGGGATTTTAGCCAACCATTGACTAAACTGAACCTGCGATAGTTGAAAGAAGAAACGGTGTACATAACGACAACCGCCAGAGGGAAGAATAAGATTCGCCGAAGGGGCTGGAAATCGTAGAATTTATGTAAGTTCAGTTCCCGATTGATGTTAGCACTGGCAGAAAAAATAAAGACAGTCCCGATAGCCATTAAAAGAATGACAACTATCGCAATATAATCAGCAACGCAATTGTCTTTTGTTGTCGTAACCACTTAATATTAATGCACTTGTAGCAAAGGTCTGTTTTTTCAGGAACTCACGAATTAATCTGCCTTAAGTGTATTTTCGGCTCTTGAGAGTAGATAGCAGTAAAAATTATTGTCCAGCAAGGGCTGTTAGCCCGGGTTCCGCAGTTGTAAAAACTCAGACTGACCGTT
>CAZQYB010000229.1:0-2146 GCA_964597535.1 uncultured Pirellulales bacterium
TCAAGGCCTGTCCGGGAACGACATTCTGCAAACGCGGCATACAGGACAGTCTCACTCTGGGCTTGGAACTCAACGAGAAATATCACGGTTTGGAATTGCCCGGCAAACTTAAAATTGGTGTAAGCGGCTGTCCAAACCAGTGTGCCGAAACCTGTATAAAAGATATTGGCCTGGTTGGTATGCCGAAAGGCTGGAAAGTGCTGGTCGGCGGCAACGGCGGCGCAAAAGCGAGATTATCTAAAGAGCTGGTCAAAAATATTACTACCGAAGAGGCGATTGAATTGGTCGAAAAAATTATTGAATATTATAAAGCCAATGCTAAGCCGCATCAGAGATTAGGCGCGATGATAGAAAAGATGGATTTTGACCAGTTCAAATCAGCGGTGCTTGGTGAATAAACGAACCACTCAAATAAAGGATACCCTGGAAAGACTGTACAGAAAGTACAACCATCGCAGACTTATAAAGCCCGACCCTTTGCAGTTCGTACACCGTTATTCCGAGCCGGCCGATATGGAAATCGCTGCATTTCTGGCATCTGCTCTTGCTTACGGCAGAGTACGGCAGATAGAGAAAAGTCTTATCCGTTTGTTAGGCCGTATGGGAAATAGTCCTTTAAAGTTCGTACAAAACTTTGATGAGGAAAGAAAAGCAAAGCTAAAAGATTTTAAGCATCGTTTCACAAAAGGAGACGATATCTCAGATTTGCTGGAATTATTACAGATTGTCTTGAATAGGTTCGGTAGCATCGAAAATTTTTTTGTTCAGGGCCACAATCCCAGCGATAAGAATATTATCCCAGCACTGTCGAATTTTTGTGATTCGCTTTTGGACACTTATGCCGCTGAACACAGCGGACACATCAGCCGGGGGCTTAAGTATTTGCTGGCAAGCCCCACAGGAGGCAGCGCCTGCAAACGGCTCAATCTTTTTCTGCGATGGATGGTCAGAGATGATGAGGTGGATACAGGAGTGTGGAAGTCGATTGATAAAGCCAATCTAATTGCGCCGGTGGATGTACATATGAGCAGACTATGTAGGTTCTTAGGGTTTTATGACCGTAAGACGGTTTCTTTGTCAACAGCGGTAAAAATTACAGAAAGTTTCGCCGAAATTCAACCGGCTGACCCCACAAAGTATGACTTTGCGCTGTCGAGAATTGGAATACTGGAAGAGTGTACGGGGCAACACCGCAGTGGTTGCAACTTGTGCGAGCTGTTTGAGTACTGTTTGCGACGGGAAGATTGGGCAAAATGAATTCGGAAGAGCTTGAAAAATACACCTCTGCAATAACGCTCTCGGATATGGAAATCTTTATGTTTCCGGAGCTGATGTACAGCGTGGTGCTGGCTGATATTATGAGCCCGATTATCTGGAAATGGCGGCAGCTCGACTGCTTCAAAAAGCTTCAAGGCAGAAGCAGCTACAAAAAATTGATGCGGCTCAAACAATTCATAATAGACGAATATGAGTTCAATCTTGACATTGAAACCTGGGGCCTTACCAGCAAAGCCAAAGAGCTTAAGCGGTTTGAGAAGTTCATTACGCCCGAAGAGACTGCCCGGAGCAACGCGCTATTCGGCTATCACGGAGACAAGTATTATTTCGATGTCGATATCCGCAGGCATTTCGGTCTGGATAAATATGACAGTGATGTCATTCCGTACTGGAAGACAGAAACAGTGGAGGTGATGGATGCTTTTCGCCACAAAACCGGCTACACAAAGCGGGCGGGAGAGTGCGTCTCATTGGCAGCGCTGTATGTTGCTGCAGCCTTTATCGTTTGCGGAATACCTTTAGAAGATATCTATATGATACTCACGCCGCTCCACTCGCAAAATTTCATCGACATACAGGACGGCGTGCTGACCAACAACAGAAGGCTCGTCACGAAAACAATGTGGTTCAACGGCACGGAAATCTCGAACAAGGCCCAGCGGGCTTTGCGCAACGAAAATGTCACCATTGTCGCTCATTGCACCGGCTATATGCATTGTGTTTATAGCGATGCAACAATGAGTAAAGAAGCTTACAAGCTCTTTTCACAACAGCTTGGCAGATATCTTTCAACGGATATTAATCCACTCATTTTAGCGAATTTTCTCAGGGCCAACAGAGACTATCAAAAGTATTTTCAGTTCTGTCG
>CAZQYB010000230.1:0-2138 GCA_964597535.1 uncultured Pirellulales bacterium
GGCCTGAACCGACGAGCACCGTGCATTTCAGCCCGCAACTGTGCGCATATAGGGCCACCGATGCGGAAGTATTGCCTGTTGACGCACATGCGCTGGAACCTGCTCCAGCCATCTTTGCGTGGCTGAACGCTGCCGACATACCATTGTCTTTGAACGAGCCGGACGGATTCAGCCCTTCGTATTGCAGATACAGACAGCCCGGCCTCATATCCACGTATTCAGCAACCAGGTCATTCTGCTGCAGGATTGTCTGACCTTCACCTATGGTTACTTTATACTTGTCCTCGCAGAAGCCCAGTAGCTCGCGAAACCGCCATACTCCGGAAAAGTCCAGAGGGTCTTTTCTGTTTGCCCAGCGCTTTGCGAAGTTACTCAAACTATCCGGCACTTCAATCTTGTCCCAGTTGTACCGTATATCCAGCAGCTCACCGCATTGCGGACACTTGAAAAGTGCCTGCCCGCAATCGAACTCCGCCCCACAATCGGGGTTAATACATTTTTGATAAGCTGCGCCGCTTGTACTCATGTGATAAATTCCTTCACACTATTCCGGTATCGTATCCGTTGTCTGCAAAGCGATTATAACGATGACCGCACCTTTTGGTAAGGAAATTATCGCTCTATTCCGGATATTGCAGCAATCTGGAATTTTTCCTAATCCGGTTTGACGTGGCAGGGTGTCTTCCTGTTTTTGTGGCTCACAACTTTTCAATTTTAACGACCTCTGCGATTTTGCCCCACATACGAAATCCGAGCATGCCCTTTTTCTCCCTGACCTGGAACTTCACGCGCAGGCCATCTTTTTTATATTCTTTCGGCAGATTTATGGGGTCGTATTTTTCACCGCTGTCCGCAATCAGTCCATAAAACCCTCCCTCCAGCGCAATATATCGAACTGTTCCGGTTACCATTTGCTCGTCCTTTGGATTCGCCGCAAGATAGTCATTGATGAATAGGCTCACCTGGCGGGCAACTTCATCTTTGACTTTTTGTTCCATTGTCCGCAAATCCAATACGAGCAAGCGTTGAGTAGCCCCATCGTAGTGAACGATTGGCCAGGTCCGAGCGAGTGTGCGAATTTTGTCGTTTCCGAGAAGTTGTACCGGCTGGTGAACCTCTGTGCTTACATAAGCCGCATAAAGCGGCGAGCTGTCTTCGCCCGCTGTTACTACACTAACAGTGACGCCAAGACTCAAAGGTGCATCTGGTGTAGGGTCCCCATACTTCTCAGTAATTTTTATTCCAGATTTACACAACGCCTTTTCAACTTGTACTTGTATCTCATTTCTGCTTAATGGACCGATTTTTGAGGATGACCGCGGCTGTCTTGCGTCTTTTTTTGTCACTGTCATAATAACTTGAGGGTACACCGCCTTCTGACCTTGCAGCGTGGAAGTCCCGAAGAGATTCAGTTGCAGTTGCTCCACGCTGCTGATACCTGAGCCTGCCGCGCATAGGACGGCGGCACAACAGATAACCACCGAAACCAAAATCCGATACTTTTTCGCTTTCATAATCTCCAATCCTTTCTCAGATAAGCTTTTCTGCTTCCATATATGGTTTTTCTCTTGACCTCAGCACCAAAACAGCTATAATTAAAATAGACTTGTATTTTGTTTTTTAATAGGCCCCTGCTTCCTCCTCGGCCTCCGCAAAAGCAGGGGTTTTTTTCGTGGTTTGTCCGAGTCACGGGGCAAGGGTACGGGTCGCTAACCTGCGTTAATTTTTTCTATAAGCGCCGGCAGTTCGGAAAGCTGATTTATTTTCCAGGCCCCTTTTGGAATTCTCTTACCAATGTTGGTATAAGCAGCTTTTAGAACGGCCTGCATACCGATTCTTGCCGCGGGCTTAACATCCACATCGATGCGGTCTCCTACGAACATTATATTTTCCAGCATCTCGCCAATTCTTTCGGCGGCAATTCTAAAGATTCGGGTGTCCGGCTTGCGAAAACCAAATTCGTATGAATAAAGTCTGACCGGGAAGAAATTCAATATGCTTAGCTGTTCCAGATGTTTTTCTAAGGAGCTGCCGTGCACGAACGTGTTGGAGATGATTCCGAGCTTAAGGCCCGAGGATTTAAGTGTAGTTAAGATTTCTTTCGTTTTCGGTTCAGCTTTGCTGGCTTTGTACAAGGG
>CAZQYB010000231.1:0-2132 GCA_964597535.1 uncultured Pirellulales bacterium
ATGCTGCTATGTTTGACGTGGTGATAGCCCAGCATTGTCAGGATGACGGTTTTGCGGCTAACGGGGTGATGAACGCTGGGTTTCATTCGACCGTACTCGGCCTGCCGGGAATAGACGCACTGGCTGAAGAGGCAATGCTGTGGCGGGATATTCAACTCATAAAGAAAGCAAACGTCCGCTATCACGCACAGCACATATCGACCGCCGGCTCAGTTGAGTTGATAAAAGTTGCGAAGAAAGATTCTTTGCCGATTACCTGCGAAGTAACGCCGCACCATTTGCTTTTTACTGAGGAACGCTGCGCCGAGTATGACACCAACTACAAGGTGAATCCACCGTTGCGAACAGCCGGGGACGTCAAGGCCTTAAAAGAGGCGATTAGCGAAGGGCTGGTTGATGCTTTGGTCACTGACCACGCTCCGCATCTACAGAGTGAAAAAGAGCTTGAGTTTTTGACCGCTCCCTTTGGTATAGCGAGTCTGGAATGTGCCCTCGGCCTTTATGTCAAGGCGTTATTGGAGCCGGGTATTCTCGACTGGCCGGGCCTTATCAAATTGATGACTGAAAAACCAGCTATGATAATCGGCGTTGACAAGGGAACGCTTGGCAAAGGCAAACAGGCCGATGTGACTGTTATCGACCCGGACGCTGAATATAAAATTGACGTAGATAAATTCTGTTCGAAGAGCAGGAACTGTCCTTATGACGGCTGGACGGTTAAAGGCAAGGTTGAAAAGACAATCGTAGGTGGAGAAATAAGATTTTCTGCTGGTGAGTGAGAGATGCCGGTTATTATCGATGGTCATAATCTGCGGTGGTCAATACAAAAGACGGACGAGGAGTTTGACTCAATCACCGACCTCCAGTTGTGCCATATTGTCAGCAGGTACTTAAAATTGACCGGCCAAAAGGGCGAAATTGTCTTTGACGGCACAGGGCCTCCGGACAAAAGCAGATTTGATAACATAAACAATTTGGAAATCTCTTTTGCCGGTTTGGCTACCGATGCTGACACGGTAATCGAAGATAAAATAAGAGCGAACACCGCCCCAAAAAGATTGACGGTTGTCAGCAGCGACCGAAGGTTGCGGGCCGCGGCACGGACGAGAAAAGCTGTTGCTGTAAAATCCGAAGTCTTCTGGGCAAATCTCCGGAAGCAGATGAGCCGACGCAAAGCAATCAAAGAGCCGGCGGCAAAACGCTGGGGACTTAGCGAAAGCGAAACCGAACAATGGCTTAAATTTTTCGGTCTTGAGCAGTGATTTATGCGCAAATATACTGAGAATGCCTGCTCAAAAATATCATATCGCCTGATGAGATAGGACCAAATGATGCGCAAATTTGCAAAAATTACGAGAGCGCTCATGGAAATAGTGTGGGCACTGTGCGCGTCGTTGTGTTTTCGCGGAGAACAAAACGTCGGCAATGCCGGCAATCGGCGTTATCACCTCCCTGAGCTTAAGTCCTGGCTCTGCATCGTTTTCGTAATCGCTTGTCTTTCGACGGCTGTTTCAGCGCAGGCACAAGAACCAAATGAAGTCCTTATCCTTGCCTCTTATCACCCAACAATGGGGTGGACCAAGGCAGTTGTAGGTACCATTGAATCTGAGCTGTTGCGGTCCGGCACCGATGTGGAAATTCATACTGAGTACATGGACACGAAGCACTTTAGCGATAGAAACCACTACACTAATCTTTACACACTTTTTAGGGACAAAGCCAAACGCGAGCAGTACGACGTGATAATCACTGTTGACAACAACGCCTTACTTTTTCTTCTCAAGTATCGCAACGAACTCTACCCAAACGTGCCCATAGTCTTTTGCGGGGTTGACCACTACCATGATTCTATGTACGAGCGTCGCCCATCCGAAACCACAATGGAAGAAATCCTCGGAGGACACGACTTAGTGACCGGTGTCCTCGAAGAATTTGACTATGAGCGTACTATTGAAGTGGCGCTTCAACTGCACCCTTCAGCCAGGCGGGTAATTCTCATAAACGACGGTATTAATGAAGTAACGTATTACCCCAATCTCTCTGAAGAGGATGTAACCAATCTGGCTGAAAGGTTCGCGGGACGGGCCGAGTTTGAAAATCTGCTGCTTACCGAGTCTAATCTGGACCAGGTC
>CAZQYB010000232.1:0-2123 GCA_964597535.1 uncultured Pirellulales bacterium
CTATGCTTGGCCTGGTCGTTACTATATTTATTCTTTTCCTCGGAATTAACTGGCCGGAAGTCGCAGCTGCGGCATTGTAAAAAAAGTAAGCCTTTTTTAATAATGGAAGCGAATTATGGAAGCACAACAGGTAGTAGAAAAAATACTCGCCGACGCCAGGGGTGAAGCTGAAAAGACTACCAACGAAGCTAAGCAAAAACAAAACGCCGAACAGGCCGAATTTGATGCGCAACTGGACAAGTTTCGCGAGCAAACAGAAACTCTTTCTAAAAAGGCTGGAGAAGACAAACAGGCCCACATCCTGGCGGCGGCAAGAATGGACATCGCAAAAGAATATTTGGCAGAGAAAAGAACAATACTTGACGAAGCTTTTGCTCAAGCGCAGCAGCAGTTACAAAACCTCTCGGACGAAGACTACCAAAAGCTCTGCAGCAAATTGATGCTTGAAGCGGTTGAAACCGGCGACGAAGAAGTCATCGTCGATAAAAACGAGACAAGAATCGACCATAACTTTATAAAGCAGATAAATCGCGAGTTAGGCCCCGGCTACAAAGGCAACTTAAGATTATCAGACGAACGACAGGACCTCGGAGGCGGCTTTATCTTAAAACGCGGAAAAATAAAAAACAACGTCTCCTTCGAAGTGCTTCTTGCCCAGGCACGCAAAAAACTGGAAATCGAATTAGCAAAGCAACTTTTCGGGGATAGTGGATAAATGACCGCTGTTGCAGAACAAGCTATTATCGATTTTTACACTTATCCGCCCATCGGCGGTGACGACTGGAGATATACCTTCCAGACCGCTCGCGTGCGGGTGCTCGAGTCGCAGATGATTAGTAAAGCTGCCCTCACGGATATGGCTAATGCCGAGAACTTCGAGCAGGCCGCCGATTTACTCGGCGCAGGCGAATACGCCCTGTCTCAAGGCAGCAGAAATTTCGAAGAGCTTGAAAAAATCCTGATTCTTAGACGCTCAGAAACCAGAAGTCTCTTTAAGGATTTAATTCTCGATGAGCCGCTTGTGGAGCTTCTCAGAGAAAAAGATGATTTTGCAAACCTGCGCCTCGCCCTGAGACGAAAACTGACGGAAAAACCGTTAGGAACTGACTACAGCAATGACGGCAGTATCCCCGCAGAAGAGTTTGAACAAATCTTTGAAGAAGAAAACTATAGTCCGCTTCCCTATCATATGCAGGAGGCGATAGAGCGGGCCGTTCTGGCATATTACCAGAACAAGAATGTGCGCCGGATTGATTACGCTCTCGACGCCGCACAGGCCGAGTACAAAATTCGGAAAGCGGAAGAGCTGAAGAGCGAATTTCTGCTCGGGCTTTTTAGAATACAGGTGGATTTGACGAACATACGCACGATGCTTCGCCTTAAATTCGCCGAATCGGACGAGCGTAATGTTTTTCCAAATGGCGGATATGTTGAGCCGCAGCGATTTATGCACGCTGTAGATGCCGGGTACGAGGCAATTGCGGCCTTGTTTTTCGCAACGCCTTACTATGAAATCATCGACTCAGGTACCAACTACCTTGTATCCGACAAATCGTTCTTGCGGATTGAACACAACTGTGAAGAGTATTTGATGGGTTTTCTGAGGTCAACGCTTCAAATAACTGCCGGCCCCCAGCCGGTAATCGCCTATTTGTTAATGAAGGAAAATGAAATCCGCAAAGTCCGGCTGATATTGACCGCCAAAAAGAATTACCTGGACACAAAACTTATTTTGGACCGCCTCGGCTAATGAAAATGAAAACCAGCCAAATCGTCATTCCGAGCGCAGCGCAGCGGAAATCGTTGAACTCTTGCGCAAAGCAGGAGCCAAAGAATAGAGTATCTTGTGAAGCGTGAAGTGTGAAGCGAAATTCGAGATACGCTTCACGAGATACGAAACACGAAGCATTGTGGTTGAAAAGATCAAAAATTTCAGAGATTTGGACGTGTGGAAGAAGGGCATAGAAACCATAAAAGATGTGTACAAAACCGTAAATAGTTTTCCTAAACAAGAGTTCTATGGTTTGGCCAGCCAAATGCAGCGCTGCTCGATTTCTATACCGTCCAATATAGCCGAAGGTTTTAATAGGTTTCATAATAAGGAATATAAGCAATTTTTGTAC
>CAZQYB010000233.1:0-2103 GCA_964597535.1 uncultured Pirellulales bacterium
CAGATATAATAATATACTGGTTTCTACGGTGTAGCAAAAGGATTAAATAATAATACAATCTATCAGGACGACTTATAATGCATATAGAAACGCTAAAGATATTTTGCGATTTGGCTGAGTTGCAAAGCTTCTCAAAAACCGCTGAAAAACATCTCCTGAGTCAATCAGCGATTTCCCAGCAGCTTGCGCAACTGGAACTTGTCCACAAGTGCCAGTTAATCGACCGAAAGAAAAGGCCCATTGAACTCACAAAAGAAGGCGAGTTACTTTACAAGGCCGCCAAAGATATACTTGACAGATACGAGCAGCTCAAAAGCGAACTGAATACTCTGAAATCCTCAGCGGCCAGCAGAATAAACGTCGCTGCAATATACAGTATCGGGATGCACACCTTACCGGACTATGTCAAAAAGTTTATGGTCAACTATCCAAAGGTTAACGTTCACATTGAATACTTTAGCGGGAGGAAGATTTATGAGCTGGTTTTATCCGGCGATATCGATATCGGCCTTGTGGCTGTTCCGAAAAGAGACAAAAGACTGGAAGTGTATGATTTTGAGGCCGAGCCGCTGGTTTTGGCCTGCAGCCCGAAGCACCCCCTCGCAAAGGATTCGCAGGTTGATGTTCATCAATTGCAATTTGAAAGATTCATCGCCTTTGAGAAAGGTGCCCCTACGCAGGAGTGGATAGACACTATTTTGCAACGTTACAATATTGTTGTCCGTCCCGTAATGGAATTCGATAACGTAGAAACCATCAAGCGAGCGGTGGAAATAAACTCAGGCGTAAGCATACTGCCGCAGACCGCAATACTTCAGGAAGTTGCCGGCGGAACAATAAAGGCGCTCACCTTTTCGAATGAGAATTTTATCAGGCCTACCGGTATAGTTGTTCGCAGGGGTAAGGTCTTTGGTCGGGCCGGCCGATACTTTATCGAACTGCTACGCAAAAAAGCTTGATGAAAAATAACGAATGGAAATTCGTGAATCGTGACTTGAATGAGTGACGCCATACGCAATGCGAGATATGTCAATCAAAGCGGTAATATTTGATTTGGATGGCACAATAACCCAGCCGTTCTTCGACTTTGACGCCATTCGCAAGGAAATGGGGTTGGCCAAAGATTCCGGGCCGGTTCTTGAGTCGATGAAGAAGATGTCCGCCGAGCGGCGCAGAGAGGTCGAGAGAATACTGCACTTTCACGAGAGGCGGGCCGTAAGAGAGTCCAGACTCAACGCCGGTGCAAAAGAAACGCTTTCGGCACTTCGCAAAGCCGGTATTCATATCGGGATATTGACACGTAACAGACGAAGCAATGCCCTCGCTGTTGCCGAAAAACATAACTTGAAATTCGATGTCGTCGTTGATAGAGAAGACGGCCCGGCCAAACCCGATGCCTTCGGCGTACTAAAAATATGCCGACAGTTCGCCGTAAAGCCGCGAGAGACCCTTGTCGTAGGCGATTATCTTTACGATTTGCTCTGCGCAAAGGCCGCAGGCGCCGTTTCGGTGCTCCTGGCTAATAACAATCAAGCTGAACAGTTTGCCGAACATGCGGATTTCACTATTGAAAAAATCGACCAGGTACTTCAAATTATCGAGAATAAAACATAGCGTAAAGAAGGTGAACATCAAAATGAACAAAACGGTAGTGAAAGTTGTCCTCATTCTGTTAGCAGTGGTCAGTGATTGCCTGGCAGGTGGCTGTTCAACGCCTCCGGACCTGCAGTGCCGCAAAGAAGTAAAACCCGACCCCGTTGAGAAGGTCTTAAAACAGTTAAGAGAAAAAACGGCGGAACTCAAATCCTATCAGTGCCTTATCGAATACGAAGTCAACCAGCCGACATTCGAATCAAGGACGCTCAGGAAGGGTGTCTTGTATTACAAAAAGGCCGGCAAAGAATCCGCTCTGAGAATAAACTTCAAGACGTTTCAACAAGACGATGAAAAAGAAGAAAAATACATCGACCAGTATATCATCAACGGCAACTGGCTCACGAAAATTGACTATCAATTTGACGGCATCTGGCTTACGCACATCGACCACCAGCTTAAGACCGTCGAGTGTCATCAATTAGCCGAGCAGGCCGATGCCAATAAACC
>CAZQYB010000234.1:0-2098 GCA_964597535.1 uncultured Pirellulales bacterium
ATATGCCGGCTTCCGAACGAATCGCCGCTATGGACAGATTCGACCAGGAAGTCGGAGTGATATTAATCGATGCTGTATATTCTCCTGTTACGAGAGTTCGCTACACAACCGAGGATACACGAGTAGGTCAGCGAACCAATTATGACAAGCTGATTCTGGAGATTTGGACCAACGGAACAATCACACCTGAGATGGCACTGGTAGAGGCTGCTAAGATATTGCGCAAGCACATTAATCCGTTCGTACAGTATTTCGAGCTTGGAGAAGAAACCGTTGCCGAGCAGATTACTGAAGAGGAAGTGACGGAAGAGGAACTCGATGAGGAATTGGTCGAGAAACTAAAAACTCCCGTTCAGGAGTTGGAGCTGTCGGTAAGAGCCAGCAACTGTCTTGAATCAGTGAAAATGGAAACCGTTGGCCAGTTGGTTCAAATGGCCGAAGTTGATTTGCTAAAGATTCGTAGCTTCGGTAAAACGAGCCTGCGGGAGATCAAAAGAAAACTTGCCGACATAGGTTTGTCTTTGGGAATGATAGGCATAGATAGCAAATATGCGTCGGGAAAAGAAGACCAAACACTAAACGTTGATAAATGAGAGGCCTGAGAATATGCGTCACAGAGTAGCAGGGCGTCGCTTAAGTCGAACCAGTGAGCACAGACTGGCTATGCGCCGAAATTTGGTCGCTTCCCTTTTCGAGCATGAAACCATTTCAACGACTATCGAAAAAGCCAAGGAAGTAAAACCTTTTGCCGAAAGACTGATTACTCTGGCCAGGAAAGGCACACTGGCCGCCAGGCGTCGGGCCATTGCGATGCTTGGAAATCGCCAGATTGTAAGTTACGAGGACGGCAAGGCGGTCGGAAAAGGCACAGTAATTGGAAAATTATTTAGCGAACTCGGCCCTCGATACTTGGACAGACCGGGCGGTTATACAAGAATCATCCGTCTGTCTCTCAGAAGGTTGGGTGACAACGGCCGGTTGGTTTTGCTGCAACTCATAGGAGAAGATGAAGGCCTGAAGGGGCAAACCAAAACCTCTGCAAAAAAAAGCCGTCGTAAAAAGGCCGAAGAAGTTGTCGAGGCAGAAGAAGTCGCCGAAGCCGAAGAAGTTGCCGAAACTGATAGCCAGACGGATGAAAGCAACCAGCAGCAATAGCCTATCCCTGTGGAGGATGCCCGGACGATGAGTGAAAATGATTGTATTTTTTGTAAAATGGTATCAGGCCAAATTTCGGTTACAAGGATTTATGAAGATGAGGATGTTCTTGCTTTTTTAGATATTGGCCCGATAAGCGATGGTCATACTTTGGTTATTTCAAAGCAGCACTTTGGGAGATTACACGATTGTCCTGCTAATCTTTTGGGCCGCTTTACTTCACATCTTGGCAAAATCGCCAAAGCGGTAGCTGCCGCGATGAATTCCGACGGCTATAATGTATTGTGCAATAACGGCAGAGCCGCAGGCCAGCTCATCGAGCATTTGCATTTTCATATAATCCCTCGCAACACCGGCGATGGCCTGTTCAATCGTTGGCCATCTTACAAATACAAGGAGGGAAAGATTGAGCAAATCGCCGCCAAAATTCACGAAAATTTATAATTTCCACTGATGTCCTTGATAACAAAAGGTTTTTGTGGTATTTTACTGATATGACTGACCGCGGGGTAGAGCAGTCTGGTAGCTCGTCGGGCCCATAACCCGGAGGTCGCAGGTTCGAATCCTGCCCCCGCTATTAGGACCTGGAGATAACTCCAGGTCTTTTTGTGCATAAACAGTGTGTTGAGGTTCATATCAGGCGTTCGGGGGTCATAATGGGCAACTTTTGGCCTTCAAACAAATAGCAGTCATGTCATCGCAGCTCCGGAATTGCGGCAAATTTGCAGGGGTGGCAAACGGACATTGAATACGTTGTACAATTTTCCACTTTGTTATAAAACGCTACCAATACAGCACTTATGGAATGAGCATTTTTTGCGAATTTGCAGATAACACCTCTTCGGGTTGTAGTCGAGTTGTATGGATATGAACGCGAAAAGGAGATCGTTACGCCTCCTCGACCACTTTCCATTTCAGCATTTTGGCTATTTCAAACAGAGGT
>CAZQYB010000235.1:0-2002 GCA_964597535.1 uncultured Pirellulales bacterium
CCGTGTGAAGCGCTTGCGCGTGAGTGGGAAGAACACGACATCGCCAAATACGTAGATGTTATAGCCGGACAGGAAATGGGGAAAAAAGCCGAACACCTCGAATACGCTACGAAAGGCAGGTATGAAAGGAACCAGGTTCTGATGATTGGCGATGCGCCGGGGGATATGAAGGCGGCGAAGGCAAACGACGCCCTGTTTTATCCGGTCAATCCCGGTGATGAGACCGAATCGTGGAAAAGATTTCAGGATGAGGCGTTTGATAAATTCATTGACGGTCAATATGCCGGCAGCTACGAAGAGAAACTGATTGCAGACTTTCTGGCATATCTGCCGGAAACACCGCCGTGGGAGCAATAACAGAAGTGTTACTTTACAGTCGTGGACAGGAAAATGATAACCTGAGCAGGCAGGACTTAAAGGAGGGATTCTGTTCTGCGCTGGAGAAGCTCGGCCTAAAGAAGAAGGTGCTGGTTGTTCCGCCTGACTTTACCCGATACCATTCCCGTGCAGGTGAGCTGACGTCTGCTGCCTGGGAGTATTACGGTGATAGTCTGACAGATATTCTTCCGGCATTAGGCACTCATTCGGCTATGACGGAGGCGGAAATCAAGCAGATGTATGGACAGACGCCGCTGGGACTATTCAGAGAGCATAACTGGCGGACGGGACTGGTAACACTCGGTGAAGTGCCGGCTGAATTTATCCGTGAAGTTTCAGAAGGTCGGGTTGATTTTAGCTGGCCTGCACAGGTAAATCGCCTTGTTGCGGAAGGCGGTTTCGACCTTATTCTATCGATAGGCCAGGTTGTGCCTCACGAAGTAAGCGGGATGGCCAACTATAACAAGAACATTTTTGTTGGCACCGGCGGCGCGGATGGTATTAACAAGAGCCATTTTCTTGGGGCTGCCTACGGTATGGAAAGGATAATGGGACGGGCCGACAATCCTGTAAGAAGAGTCCTGAATTATGCATCCGACCACTTCGCAAAAGATATGCCGATTGTGTATGTGTTGACAGTCGTAAGTGCTGGTGAAAATGGGGCCCTTAAAACCCGCGGTCTGTTTATAGGAAATGACATCGAATGTTTTAATCTGGCGGCGGAGCTGTCAGCGAAAGTCAATATTGAGCTGCTGGATGAGCCGCTTAAAAAGGTAGTGGTTTACCTTGACCCGGCTGAGTATAAAAGTATCTGGCTTGGAAATAAAAGTATCTATCGCACCCGTATGGCAATGGCGGACGGAGGTGAGCTGATTGTATTAGCACCGGGAGTAAGCCAGTTCGGAGAAGACCCAGAAATCGACCGACTCATTAGAAAATACGGCTACGTGGGAACAACCGGCATCCTTGAGGCGGTTGAAAACAACGAGGACCTTAGACAAAACCTCAGCGCCGCCGCGCATCTGATACATGGCTCTTCCGAAAGGCGATTTTCCATCACGTATTGTCCGGGAAAATTGAGCAAAGAAGAAATCGAAGCAGTTAACTTCAGATATGTACCTCTGTCGGAGACGACAAAAAGATACGACCCGCATAAACTTCAGGATGGATTTAACAGCCCTGCTTCCGGCGAAGAAATCTATTTTATTTCTAATCCAGCATTAGGATTGTGGTCTTACAAAGAAAAATTTAATAACTAATAACAACCACCAATAAAAGGAGTAAGAAGAAATGGCAAGCGCAGACATCGGCCTCATCGGGCTGGCAGTAATGGGTGAAAACCTTATTCTCAATATGGAAAGCAAGGGCTTTACCGTCGCGTGCTTCAACCGTACCGTATCCAAAGTCGATAGATTTATTGAAGGCCGTGCAAAGGGCAAGAACATCATCGGCTGTCATTCGATTGAAGAACTTTGCGACAACCTCAAGAAACCGCGCAAGGTGATGCTGATGGTCAAGGCCGGCGAAGCGGTCGATTCTTTCATCGACACGCTGCTGCCACAGCTCGAAGACGGCGACATCATCATCGACGGCGGAAATTCGCACTTTCCCGATACTATCCGCC
>CAZQYB010000236.1:0-1929 GCA_964597535.1 uncultured Pirellulales bacterium
GATAAAAAACTGGGCCTGCCCGCGAGAATAATTGCCGTCGCAACCACAGACGATGCCAATCTTCAAGGGGATATCCTCCAGCTAAAATTTATCAAGCCCAAAATAAACAAGAAAATAGATAAGAAGGTCTTCGGCATAAAGATTTCCAGGGGCTTCGGCAAGCCGGAATTATTCCCGTTGAAGAAAAAAGCCAAATAGAAAGGACTGAAAATGGCAAAAGGAATAGTTATCTATTATTCAAGAAGCGGTAATACGAAAGAGATGGCTCAGATAATTGCCGAGGCGATGAACGAGGCTGGTTTGGCGACAGAGTGTAAGTCGGTGGATAAAGTAAAGGCCGATGATTTACTTAATTATGATGCGATAGTTGTCGGCTCGCCAACCTACTATGGCGATATGGCTGCGCCAATTAAGCAATTATTTGACGATGCGGTAAGTTTCCATGGCCGACTCGACGGCAAAGTAGGGGCCGCATTTACCAGTTCAGCAAATATCGGCGGCGGCAACGAAACCACGATTATAGGCATAATAGAAGCAATGCTCATCAGCGGGATGGTCGTGGCCGGCGATGCCCAGGGCGACCACTATGGGCCGGTCTCCATCGGCAAGCCCGACGAGAGAGTCAGGACCCAATGCGAACGCAGAGGCCGAAGAATTGCAGAACTGACCAGAAAACTCCTTTAGCGGCGTATAGCGGATAGTGTTTAGTAAATAGATTCACTGCGATTGCAATGGTTAGTAGGGCTAAGTCTTGTGTTCCGGCGGCCTTGCGGCAAAAAACAAAAAATAAATATCGATTTTTTTTCAAAAAACGCCAATTTTCTTTGACAAAGCAGTTGTACACCGTTAAGTTTTTACCGATTTTAACCCAAATAGTGGAGGTTTATTTTAATGCAAGAGTACGAAGATATGAAAGTATTGGTCGCTGAAATTGAGTCTGACATCGACAAAGCCGAGGGCGGCAACAAGGCAGCAGGGACCCGCGTCCGCAAGCAGATGCAAAAAGTCAAGCAGGCTGCTCAGGTTGTTCGCAACCGCATTCTTGAAATTAGGTCAACCGACTAAATCATTACAAGCGGTTTCAGAGTCTAAACACTGTGCATACCTGAGTTCGGTTGGAGTTGGTTAACTGGCTTCTCCGGACTCGTTGGGTAGTGGTGTCTCTAATGCGCAGGATGTTCCCTTATCGAGGTCAGTTATGCCGCCGCCATTATTGTTTGATTTATCGCAAATTGACCTGACGGGCAAGCCCATCTTCGACAAAGAAGCTATTGGCAGGGTAAATCCCCAGCGATTTGAGATGCAGCAGCTTGACGGCATTCTTTGGTATGACAAAAAAAAGTTTCTGATTTTGGGCTATAAGGATGTAACCGAGAATGAGTTCTGGGTCCGCGGGCATATCCCGAGTCGGCCGCTGATGCCCGCCGTAATAATGGTCGAAGCGGCCGCTCAGCTTTCGAGCTTTTTTGTAAAGCATATTTACGAGCTGGGGGGCTTTATCGGTTTTGCCGGTATAGACTCGACAAAATTCCGCGCCATCGTTGAACCGGGACAGAGATTGTATCTGCTCGGTCATCTCACGAAATTCAAACGCAGAAAGTACACCTGCAGCGTCCAGGGTGTCGTTGACGATACTATGGTATTCGAGACGGTCGTATCGGGTTTGAACGTTTGAGGGCAGTTCGAGCAGCGGCTGGTGGAAAGGCCAAATCAGCCCCTTCTTCTTAACATCACCGCTTGTCGTGAGCGAAGTCGAACGGCACCGAGGCCGAGCAGGAAGAGCGTGGCCGGTTCGGGGACTTTTAGTAATGACACTATTCACTTTCGATAAGAAATGTTGACTTCTTTACATGATTTATGAGTTGCTCTCTATTGAACTCTTTCTGTTCGGCCTTTGGTAATTCGATTAAAGGTCTGAGATAATCCGCC
>CAZQYB010000237.1:0-1922 GCA_964597535.1 uncultured Pirellulales bacterium
CTGCGCTCCTGGCTGCATCGCATGCGACGTTACCGCCGCCGATAACCAGCACGTCCTCGCCGATATTAACTTCTTTTTCAAAGGCAAGATTTGTCAGGAACTCCATAACAGGCAGGACCTGTTTGTGTTCCGAGCCCGGAATTGGAAGCATCCGGCTTTTGGCAAGACCTGTTGCAATTAGTATTGCCTCGAACCGTTCATTCTGCAAACTGTCAATGCTTTTGTCTTTGCCAATCTGGATATTGGTCTGCAGTTCAATACCATGGGCCAGTATCCAATCGATATCTATCTGGACAACATTCTGCGGCATACGGTATTTGGGTATAGCTGTTGCCGGAATGCCGCCGGCCAGGGGGAATTTCTCGAACACGGTCGGACGGTAACCGAGCTTTGCCAGCTCCAGTGCTGCGGACATACCTGCCGGGCCGGCACCTATAACAGCGACCTTGGCCTTGTCTTGAATATCAGGTCTGTCAACAGTTGCATTTTTGCCGACGTATTCGGCTACGAAACGCTTCACCTCACGAATGGCAATCGGCTCATCTACGTCGTTTCGCCGACAGTCGTCTTCGCAGGGATGATGGCAGATTCGACCACAAACTGCCGCGAACGGCAAATGTCTGCGAATAACATCTATAGATTCCTTCCAGCGCCCCTGGGCGGCCAGTTCGATATACGTTCTAACGTCGGCGTGCACGGGACAGGCGTGCCGACAGGGTGCCCACTCGCGTTCCATTAGCTCCGTGGTGTTGGAAAAACTCGCGACATCTTCAGAAGTAACATCAAAATTTCGCATAAACCTCTTGCCTTCTTGGTGACAAAAAAACCTATATCCAAAGAAGAAATCGAGGGCTAATCTATTTCCGAGCAGCAATTATTTTGGCAGATTCGACCGTGTTAAAAAGCAGCATTGCCGTTGTCACGACCCCTACGCCACCGGGGACAGGCGTAATGAAGCTTGCCTTTTCTTTTACGGCTTCAAAATCAACATCGCCCACGATTTTCTTTTTGGGCTTACCTTTCTCGTTCAGCACCGGATTACCACCCGCATCAGTAACAGGCACACGATTGATGCCGATATCAATAACAACTACTCCATCCTTTACCATATCAGCTTTTATCAGACCCGGTTTGCCGACAGCCACAAAAATAATGTCGGCTCTTCTCGTGTGCGAGCAGAGGTCTTTCGTCGCAATGTGGCAAACGGTAGGAGTGGGTGACTCCATCTGCGACGAAAGAAGCATCAGCGTAAGAGGCTTGCCGACAATCTCGGAATGCCCTACGACAACGACGTCTTTGCCTTTTAGCTCGAGGCCGGTTGACTTCAGAAGCTCCACCGCTGCGTGGGCGGTGCACGGAGCAAGACTCATATTGCCATAAATCAGTCTTCCCATATTCGCCGGGTGCATTCCTTCGACGTCCTTGTCGGGCGAAATCTTCATCTGCGCTCCTCGGGCATCTAAACCCTTTGGAAGCGGCATCATAAGAATTACGCCGGTAACCGCCTTATCCTGATTCAACTGCTCTATGAAACTTAAAAGCTCCTTCTGAGTGGTGCCATCAGGCAATTCCTTAAGCTCATACGCAATTCCGATTTCTTCACAGGCCTTTTGCTGTTGTCTAATGTACAGTCTTGATGCGGCATTTTCGCCGACCTGAACCGCCGTCAAATGCGGCCGAATATCTTTGGCTTTCAAATCTTCGATGTCCTTTCTCAAGACTTCCTTGATTTGAGAGGCCAGCTTGTCGCCTTGTAATAAAGTTGCCGCCATTAGATTTTCCTCTTCACCTGCTTAACGATATTCTCTTTTATAATCTGTATTTGCTTTTCTTTAGCGGATAATTCTTTACTAATCTCATCAGCGAGGTCACGGTCCCTGATTGCCGAGAGATTTATTTCGACATTTAACAGTGCCGACTCG
>CAZQYB010000238.1:0-1849 GCA_964597535.1 uncultured Pirellulales bacterium
CAAGCACAGTGATAGATGAAATAGTTACCACTGTTGCTTTGGCAAAGGTATCCGGCCAGGCAATTACGCCGAGTACAAAGGCCCCTATTTCCAAAGTAACACAGAGAAAAAACCACACCGCAAGCATAGCAACGAGAGCGTTCCGCTTTGCCTCAGTGGCCCTTTTCAATTCATCGACTCGTTGTTCAAACTGTTGTTCATACTGTCGCAAGTTTCCTGTGTTTGTGCTGTTCGTTAACTTACGGTATTCTTGAACACCGAGGAGTGTTGGTTCTGTCTGAACACCTCCTATTATCACGGTGAGTCCACAGCCAAGAGCAGGTAAAATAAATCCTGTCAGCATTAAGGTGAAGGCGATTTTGCCCAGTTTGCGTTTCGATTTTGCCTTGCCTGCCGCTGCAGCAGGTGGCTCAACATCAAGTTTGGTGCTTTTCCGCATCGCGCTGCGCAACTCCTCGTACTCATCTTCGCTTATCTTACCTTCATTGCGAAGCTGTAAAAGTTCTTCCTCCGATGATACGTTTGAGGTATCTTGCATTTCTTAATCCTTTCGCAAAATACAATAAGCGGTTAGGAAGGGGGTAACCCAAAAAGTGCGCGAACACCCGGCCGCGTTAGTACCCAATATTCCCATAGAACCAGCAAGAATACGCCAATAGCAATAACTAAGACGAGTTCCATCGGGGCATGACTTAATGGTTGACCAAAGACGGAAATATGAAATCCGCTGGCGGGTGCGCCAAGTGTAAACAGAGTTATAATGGGAATGGCAATGAGGGCTATCACCAGGTATACCAGTGCACAGGTTCGCCAGCCGCGGCGAAGTTTGAGAAGCCCCGGACCAATAAATAAACCCAATATGCCAAAATTGATATTGATATGCTCGCTCATAAGCGCAACCACGATTTCAATGCAGGCCAAAACCCCGCCGATAATGAAGATCCAGGCTACGACTTTCAGCGATACAGGTATGCTTGGCGACTCGCTCGCACGAGTTGCAACGCTATCTGGTGGCGGCTTACTCATTGCAGCGAGTAGCTGCTCGTATTCATCTTCGCTAATCTTGCCTTCGTTGCGAAGCTGCAAAAGTTCCTGTTCTGATGATACGTTTGGTATGTATTCCATTTTTTTAATCTCCCGAAAGTTCTTCAAGCTTTTCTCTTGCTTCGGCCACGGTAATCTGGTTCGTTCGCAATTGCTCTAAGATTGCCTTTTTCTGAGCATCCATTTTCTTCATCGCCTCGTAGTTCGCAATCAGCCGGTCTAACTTCGAGCGTATTGCCGCATATCCGAGCGCACTTCTTCGCTCTAACGTTTTGATACTGAATCCCGCCAAAAGATATTCCTCTAAGAATTTCTGGTCTTCCGGCGTGAGTCTATCGAAGTAAGTTTGGCTGAAATTGCCCTCAATCTTGACCCCGCAGATTGCGCATGCCATCGCCGCCGTCTGCATTGGCAGCCCACAGGATGGACACGAGGTTGAAAGCAGCTTTCTTGCCATATCTACTAATATTAGCACATTCAGTAGCCAAGTCAATAAAAAATCGGGAAAAATATAAAAAATCCCAATTTTGTTAGATATGGCCGATTCGCTGGAATTGCCGCTTTTTCGCTATTTCTTCAAGGTTTGTCTCCGTCTAAGCGGACAGCAGGAGCTCCCCCTGCATCATTTTTGCTCATTTGTGAACCGACAATTGACAATCAACGGTCAATAATTAATAATATTGTCATCCCCGCGCAGGCGGGGACAATAACCAATCGAAAGCCCGGGTGGCGGAATAGGCAGACGCGCTAGCTTGAGGGGCTAGTGGGAAATTTTCCCGTGCTGGTTCGACTCCAGTCCCGGGCA
>CAZQYB010000239.1:0-1795 GCA_964597535.1 uncultured Pirellulales bacterium
ACAAAAGCAATGCATTAAAATCCTTTCTGGTTATGTTGGAAAGCCAGTGTCGTATGCGCAGAGCTATCAGGTTACGCCAGCAGTAGTAATTGAAGTTGCCGACGGGCTGTCCCGCACTCTTGAGAAAATCGTATGACAATCTGGCGCCCTGCTGAAAAAGCCAAGTTGTGTTGACTTTCCCAAAGTTCAACAGAGTTTCACCAAGGTCGAACAGTACTGCTTTGATTTTTTTATCCGGCGTCATTAGCGTTTGCCATATAAGGAACACAAACCTGCTTATAACTTATGCACTTATCGCTTGTGCACTTATTTTCTCAATGGCGGCAAATCATCGCCAAAAGCGTCCCTGACCCACCCGAACATTTCCTCGTCGGATATCGCCGATACCCTGTCAGCCGAATACTCAGCGTCTATTCTGTCTTTTATTTTGGTTATACGCGGATTGTGCTTCGGAATTTCTATCTGGTATCTTGCCTCTATCCAGTGTTTGATACCCGCCGCCCCCGCCTTATCAGTAATTGCTACGCTGAGAGGCCGATTAAGTAATTTCTTTGTATCGAAGCAACTATATATTTCCTCGTTCTTTAATAAGCCGTCAGCGTGAATTCCCGCACGGGTAACATTGAAGCTCTTGCCCACCAGCGGATAGTTGTCGGGAATTTTGAAGCCCAGCTCTTTCTTGGCGTATTCGGCAAGTTCGGTAATAGCTGCGTAGTTGACGCCCGCAGTTGTGCCCTTTAATTGAGCGTGTTCGACAACCAGCCCTTCCAGAGGCGGATTGCCTGTCCTTTCACCCACTCCGAATATGGAACCATTAGCGGCGCTGCAGCCGTATAGCCACGCTGTCGCACCGTTGACTTGCACTTTGTGCAAGTCGTTGTGGCCGTGCCACTCGAGCCATTCGGATGGGACCCCGATTTGCCGAAGACCATAGATAAGTTTTGGAACGCTCCGCGGCAGGGACACCCCTCGCCACGGCAGACCGAAGCCAAGCGTATCACAAAGGCGAATCTTGACCGGCTTTTTATATTCTTCCGCAAGCTTCATTAACTCACCGGCAAATGGCAGCACAAAACCTTCGTAATCGGCTCGCGTTATATCCTCAAAGTGACATCGCGGAATAACACCATTATCCAGTGCGGCTTTGGCAACATCAAGATAACCGTTCATCGCCTGCGCACGTGTCTTTCGCAGCTTAAGAAATATATGATAGTCGCTTGCCGAGGTCAAAATACCGGTCTCTCCCAGCTCCATTTGCGAGACCAGCTTAAAATCAGCCGACACCGCTCTTATCCAGCCGGTTATTTCAGGAAACTTATGACCCCGTTCTTTGCATAGCTCTACCGCCTTTCTGTCACGCTCTGAATACAGGAAGAATTCGCACTGCCGAATCAAACCGTTTCCGCCGTCTATCTCGTGCAGTAAATCGTAAACCTTCAGGATTTGCTCCGGCGTGTAAGGAGGCCTTGCCTGCTGACCGTCACGAAAAGTCGTATCGGTTATCCATATCTTATTGGGAATATCATATTCAACTTTTTGGTTGTCGAAGACTACGTTGGGAAACTCAGTATATGGGAACATCTCCCGATACAAATTGGGCTTTTTTACATTTACAAGTTTAGGATTTTTTTTTGCCATATTTTTCTCCAATACGTTGTTAATCTTTGCTATTGTGTATTATGCAATACGCTTCACACACGACAAATAATAGCCGAGGTGGGAGTCGAACCCACACGCCCGTTATGGGCAGGGGATTTTAAGTCCCCAGCGTCTGCCATTCCGCCACTCGGCCTGA
>CAZQYB010000240.1:0-1624 GCA_964597535.1 uncultured Pirellulales bacterium
AATGAATGGAGTCCTTTGAATGACATATTTGGATAGCATAGCCACAAAGCGACGCAAAACCGTGAGGTGGAGCAAATCGCAAAAATGTCGCCCCAGTTCCACCTTCGTCCAAGTTAAATCGGGACTACGGACGGACAAGTCGGATTGTAGGCCCCTGCGGCCCACGCACCAAAGAACAAAATTTTGGTTCGGGACAAGCGAACAACAGGGGTAAACAAAAACTGCGTGTGCAACAAGTTGCACACCCTACCCGTCTCGCAATGACAATTTTAATGGATTCCTCGGCGATGCTCAGGACAAGCTTGTTTAGGATTCTTGTCCGCCGTAGTCTTGACGTAGGCGGATAGTGCTTAGTGCTTCGAGACTCGGAGATTTATCAAGAATTTACTTGACGGCCAACGTCCCGCTCTATATAATACGTACGCAATTATGATATCGTGTATCGTATAGCGGATAGTCAATAGTGAACAGTCAATCAAGAGTTGCCTTATGCGTAAGATATTCGTTTTGTCACTGGCTGCTCTCTTTTTTCTTACATGTGATTTCGCACAGTCTCAAACCGTGCAGGTTCCGTCGAAGTGGGTCGGTGGGCCGGTCATTCTTTCGGTTGGTAAGAAGGGTAGTTTTGACGATAAAGGTGTTAAGGACCCTACGATTGTTAATTATTGCGGTAAATGGCATCTGTTTTATACGGTCAGTCGTAAGGATCCGGGGGGTATCGGTTATGTCTCTGCTAAAAGTCTTGAGTCGCTTAACACGGCACCGCGTTTCCGGCTCAAACAGTTTAATGGGCTAACCAGTGACAGTAAAGGTGGCGCGCCGCAGGTGTTCTACTTCGAGCCGCAGAAGCTCTGGTACCTGATTTACCAGACAAAGGATTTTAATCGTCAGCCTGTTTTTTCGACGACTGCGACAATCGATGAGCCCGAGTCGTGGAGCAAAACCAAAAACCTTATTGAGCGTGAGGAGCCGGATGTTAAATGGATTGATTTCTGGATTATTTGCGATGAGACGAAGGCGTATTTTTTTTACAGCCGCGGTCGCAAGGATGTTTATGTCCGGTGGACGAGAATCGAGGATTTTCCAAACGGATTCGGACCCGGGCAATTGGCATTTTCACCGATGCCCAAGCCGCTGACCGAGGCGGTGCATATCTACAAAGTCAAGGGTAAAGAGCAATATCACATGCTTTATGAAACCTGTCCGGAGGGAAAAACGAAACGTCGATACGGTTTAGCAAGGGCATCGAATCTGCTCGGTCCGTGGAAGCGAGTTGCCGACGATTACGCTATCGGTGAGAAGCTGTTTTTTGCCAATGATGCCCAGCGTTGGACCGACCAGGTCTCTCACGGTGAGATGATACGCAACGGGTATGATCAGAGGCTCGAATACGATCCGGCAGACAGTCGTTTTTTGATCCAAGGGATAACATCGAAGACTGAGAGAGAAGGCTGGCGATTGGGGATTTTCAAGGCGTTGTTTGAGGAGATTAAATAAGCCATGTTGTGGCTTTGGTATTGAGCTGCTTTCTTGCCGCTTCGACTGCGCTCAACGCAATGACAATTTTAATGGATTCCTCGGCGATGCTCGGAATTCCCCCATTAGAGTGGACGACACTCTAAGC
>CAZQYB010000241.1:0-1591 GCA_964597535.1 uncultured Pirellulales bacterium
GGCCGATAAGTTTTTGGCGGGTCTTTTCAGAGACCACCGATGCGATTCAGCAGGGCGCTTTTCGGCGCGGAGCAAATATGGGGATGATGAGCGTCGAACATCCGGACATCCTCAAGTTTCTGCACGCCAAACAGAACTTAAAGGCCTTTACCAACTTCAATATTTCCGTCAAGATTACTGATGATTGGATGAAGAAACTTGACAGGTCGGGAGGGTCTTTGCATATCGTTAAAAATCCTCGGACGCAACAGAGATATTTGCTGCCTCGGAAAATTGATATTGAGAACTACACAATAAAGGATTTGCATAAGCTGTCGGGGAAATCACGGCCGGCTTCCGGTCAACGGCGTCGGTTTTACACGGTCAGTGACATTTGGAAAATGCTCATCAACTGTGCTCACAGGACCGGCGAGCCGGGGGTGGTTTTCATCGACCGAATCAATCGTGCCAATCCCACTCCTTCACTTGGCGAAATAGAAGCGACCAACCCCTGCGGCGAACAGCCGTTGCTTCCTTACGAAGCCTGCACACTTGGAAGTATCAATCTTAGGAAGTTTATAACATTTGCCGATGGTAAAGCGGATATGGATTGGCCGGGGCTGGCTCGGGCGGTTAAATTGGCCGTGAGATTTCTGGACAATATTATTGATATGTCTAATTTCCCCGTCAGAGATACTGTCCGGCTGGCGCAGGCTAATCGCAAAATCGGGCTGGGCGTTATGGGCTTTGCGGACTGTCTGTTTGCCCTTGGCATACCTTATGATTCAGAGCAGGGCATCGAGTTCGGAGGGACTCTTATGGGCTTTATCAACGGGAGTGCGCGCGAGGCCAGCAACGCTCTTGCCAATTTGCGTGGGCCATTTCCGAATTGGAATGACAGTGTCTGGCGAACCGAGAGAAACAGAAAGGTTCGCAATGCTTCCATTACGTGCGTGGCTCCGACCGGTACGATAAGTATCATCGCGGATTGTTCCTCCGGTATTGAGCCGGCCTATTCGCTGGTTTTTGCACACCGGCTGCTGGGCGGCTTAAAAATCCTGCAGATAAATCCGGTTTTCAAACAAATAGCTGAAAAGGACGGTTTTTACAGCAAGAAGCTGGAAAAACAGATTGCCAGGACAGGCAGTATTCAAAATATTCCGCAGATTCCAGCCAAAATTCGGAGAATTTTCAGATGTGCGTATGATGTCAGGCCCCAATGGCATATCCGTATGCAGGCGGCACTTCAGCAGCACTGTGACGCGGCGGTCAGCAAGACCGTAAATTTCCCCGAAAAGGCGACGGTTTCGGCCGTTGATAAGGCCTATAAATTGGCCTATCAGCTTGACTGCAAAGGAATTACGATTTATCGCCGGCACAGCAGGGCCTGTGAGCCGATGAGTCTTTATTAGGCGGGCTTGCAGGCAGACTTTATGAGTTGGGGGAAAATATAAGAACCTTTATCAGCTTGAGGCGTAAACGACTAATAGAGGTTACAGTACGGCTTTGGGGTTAAAGTTGGAACTGGATTATTGCCGATAACAGAAAAAAGCAATAAAAAGAATTTTTTCTCCCCTCCGGAAAACATCGGGTAGCTGGACGTTGCTCGATG
>CAZQYB010000242.1:0-1586 GCA_964597535.1 uncultured Pirellulales bacterium
ATGTTTGCCGGGCAGTGCATTTGTCGGATTTGACAATTTGATAATGATAGTCTCGATAGGTTCCTTGTCATTGCCATCGGCGACAATCGTGATAGGAATGGCTTGTTCGGTCTTGCCAGGCTCAAAGACTACCGTGCCCGAGTCAAGAGTATAATCGACGCCGCCACCAGTGGCCGTGCCGCCGATTACAGCATAATCTACAGTAACCTTCTTTTGCATAGGTGCCGAAAGCGTGACCGGAACGTAAGCCGGCGTATCTTTTTCCATACCGCTGCCGCTGGCACGTGCAAAGAGTACGTTCGGCCGCGGGTCGATAATCGTATAGGTGTGTTTCGTGGGCGTTCCGAGCAACACTTTCGGTCCTGTCGCCTTGGACAGCTCGATAACTATCGTTTCGTTGTCTTCGTGGATGCCGTCATCAACGATATCAAGGCTGATATGCTCGGTCTTGCTGCCGGGAGCAAAGAGAAGCTTTCCCGAAGCTAATTTGTAATCATTGCCGCTTTTGGCTGAGCCGCCTGTCACTGCGTAATCGACCGTATAGGTTTTGTCGGCCTGAGCGTCGTTTATGACTACCGGAATCTTTGCTGAAGTCACTAACTCCATCGCACTTGAAGCCTTCGACTCAAATTGCAGAGTTGCACTGCCGCCGTAAAGCCTGAAGCCGTTAAAGAACGGCTGTCCTTTTCCGAGGCACTGATACGTGATAACCACATCTTCGCTGCCGGCAGTAAAGACGAATTTCGGTGGATTGTCCATAATGTCCGCAGTCTGGGCGATATAGTTCGGTTTTGTTACTTTTGTCGCACCGGTGACAATGACGTTTGTAATCGGATCTTCGTTTTCTTCCCACCTGTGATGATACGTATAAAGCGTGTATTCGGCGCCTGGTTCCAAATCGCTGAGTATCAGGCTGATATCAGTTTTAGGGCTTCGGGCGTTTCTCCTGGCGTCCAGTTTGATATATGTTGTTTCCACGGCTGCCAATTCATGCTTACTGCCGCTATCGCATCGGCATTCGCCGTGCCTGCCGCTGCCTCCGGTTGGGTCTGCTCCTGCTACTACCCTGACATCGATGTTGGTGCCGCCCACATTCTTATTGAGCTTGCCCCTGGCGCCGCGCAGAGGTATCCAGCCGTCCTGCGTCGGCCCACAGACTCCGACATCCACTTTAAGCGATACGCCAGGAGAAACGTTGTATAGCCCAAGCACCACAACAAGAGTTATTAAACAGACCAGTTTCTCAAAGTGAAATTTTTCAGATGAGCGTTCAAAAAACATGATTCCTCCTTTGTTCGTAACATTTCCTTTCTATTATTAACTGGGATTTCCCATTTCCCGGTAAGATGGAATCTGCGATTAACAGACTTAGGGACTCTAACAAAACCTGACTTGCAAAACAAGGAACCGCTTGGCGCAACTATTTTAATAGATTTCTCGACTGCGCTCGAAATGACGAGCCGGGTTTTGTTAGAGTGCCTTAGAAGCACTTTTACACCTTTCAATTTCACTATAATAGCGGATTAGCCATGTATTTGGGTGTTCTTTATTTATTTGACGTTCAGGATGGGCAAATTTATGCATTA